>CAZOHR010000531.1:0-2093 GCA_964579045.1 uncultured Bacteroidales bacterium
GGTTTCAAACTTTACTGGTTGCTGATTATTGTTAAAAATGCATAAATGGTATGGGTGTCAAAAGCACCCTTGAATGTAGTTAAAATTTTACAAATATAGTTGACAGAGTTGCTGATAAATGGTATAATATGAGAGTATAAAAAATGATTGAAAGGGCGGTAGTATGGCATTTATCAAGAACTCAAACCAACAAATTAACATGGAAGATGCGACCTTTGGATTGACAGCAAGAGAAGCGAAAATGTTATCCCAAAGTTGGGCTGATGCATTTAGCAAATATATATTTCCTAAGATCAACGAGGAACGATTTTCTGTTCTATATTCGGACAATCACGCCTCACGCCCCAACACTCCTGTAAATGTAATAGTCGGAGCTCTTATGCTTAAGGAGTTATTTAATAATACAGACGAGGAATGCATGAATTCATTAATGTTTGATCTTCGCTATCAGTATGCACTTCATACAACAAGTTGCGAGAACCAACCAATAAGTGACAGAACATTAAGCCGTTTTCGCGAAAAGATATACTGGCACGAGATAGAAACAGGGAGAGACTTAATTAAAGAGGAAATGGTATATCTTTCTGTTGCGTTCACCAAAATGTTGAAATTGAATCCAACCTTGAAAAGAATGGATAGTATGATGGTAGCATCAAGTAGCAAGAATATGACACGAATGGAGGTATTTTATACAGGTGTAAGAAATTTGGTTAAAGCGGTAAACGCAACTGGAGAAGCAGGATTACTGGGTGGCAGATTGTTGAAATACCTCGATTCATCAGATGAGAACAACACAATTTACAGAACAACCAGCGAAGGAGCCGCAAGTAAACTTGAAGATATACTAGCTGACGCAATAAAATTAATTGAAATTGCAAGAGAAGGATATAAGGAACTCAAGGAATACAAGATTCTCGAACGAGTAATTAATGACCAGTCAGAAGAAACAAAAGACGGAATCAAACTACGCGACAAGAAGAAAATCGGTTCTACCAGCTTACAGAATCCATCCGATGAAGATGCAACATTCAGATCAAAAGCTGGGAAAAACAATATAGGATATGTTGGGAATATAGTTGAAACATTTAATGATGATGTCAGTATAATAACCAGCATGGACTATGCACAGAACACACATAGTGACATCGAATTTTGCAAAACCGTAATATCCGAAGAGCCAGTACATGAGAAGCCAATAACAATAACATCGGATGGAGCATATGGAAGCGAAGAGACAATTGCACTGGCAAAAGAAAAGAACATCACACTGATTACAACATCCCTTATAGGAAAAAGTCCAGACCCACTCCTTGCAGAATTTGAAATAGACGAAAAAAATCATACAATCCTCACCTGCCCAGCAGGTCATAAACCAACAGACACCACCTATACAACAAAAACAGATTGCTACGCCTCCCATTTTGACAAAAGTATATGCATGGAATGTCCAAATAGAAAGAAGTGCGGGATTATCTACCAGAAGAAACGAGCAATCATCAGGATTACTGGAAATAAGATTAAGAGAGCCCGTTACCTTAAGAAGATGAGTGAAGATGAGTACAAGAAATTTGCCAATATGAGAAATGCAGTGGAAGCCATTCCTTCACTTATGAGACGCAAATATCGAGTCGATGAGATGCCGGTTAGAGGATACCTACGCTCAAAATGCTGGTTCTTCTTGAAAGTGGGAGCAATAAATGTTAAGAGGATGCTGGCATATGCCTCTTTAAATGCATTTTGTACCTTTTTATACAAATTATTTTACCATTTTCAGTTTTCAAGGTGCAATTTTCAAATATATTCAAAAACTCGAGGTTTTACCTCGGCATAACATGTGTCTTTTGACATACGAACCATATCTAAATTTTTATTAAAATTCTGTCGCTCCATACGTTTTGTACTAAATTTTCCAATTAAAATCCTGCCACTCCAAATGTTTTATCTTTCCACTCTTGCTTAAATTCCAGTCAGTCAATACATTTTATACCGCAATTTTTAAATTAATTCTTTCCCAGTCCGTGGGGTTTTTATACAACAAATTCTCTGCCTTTTGTTTTATTTTGTAACTGCTTTGATGGTTAGGTCATTGAGCG
>CAZOHR010000532.1:0-2077 GCA_964579045.1 uncultured Bacteroidales bacterium
ATGGTACTAACGGATTTTGTTTTCAATCACATTCTGCTCCGGGAGGAGCTGTTATGGCAGCAGGAACTCCTGCTCTTACACCTTGTATCTGTGACTTGCCGACTCCATTAGTAGGTAACTATGCTTCTGTTGGACCATGGACAACTATCTATGGATCACATGCTGCAGAACCAGGTTGGTCGGTTCAGATTTATGACTGTGAAGGTGCAGATATCGGATCTTTAACAAGGGCAACAATAATTTTTACCGGAGAAACGGATTGTGGTGCAGCTACTTTTACTTATGACTCGGGTACTATAAATTCAGCCATTAATGATAATTCTTGCAGTGCCCCAACTGCATCAATTTATATTGTACCTCCTGGTCAACCTGCTGGTTCATATTCCGTAACCTCTTCAATTACATCAACAGTATGGTCTTCCGATCCGCTTGGTTTTTCAAGCACTCAATTATCTCAAGAGGTTGTTGCCGGAACTCCTCAATTTCCAGAGACTAGCTTAGACTATATTCTTACAGTTGAAGAAACAATTAATGTAGCTGGCAATCCAACATGTTCTATTAGCGCAACAGAAACTTTTGAAACTTTACCTGCTGATGCAACTATTTCTCCAGTAAGTCCATTATGCACCAATGATGCGCCTGTGCAACTTATTACTGCTGATGGCGGAGGAACTTGGACCAGCGACGCACCTGCCGGAGCTTTAAGCAATGGTTATTTCTTTCCCGAAATTGCTGGCCCTGGAACCTGGCATTTAACATATACAATAACTGGTGCCTGCGAAGATACCGACGATGTTACAATTACTGTTTTTGATAATATAGAAATAATTAACTTTTCTGATGATGTATGTTCTGGTGACAACACTCAGTATTTTGTTACTTTTAATGTTGTCGGCTCGCTTGGCGGTTCTGCAAACTTTTATGTTGACTTAGGTGTGGGTCCAATTCCTTTTTCGGGAAATTATGCCGGCACGTTTCCTTCAAATACAATTTATAACATTACAGTAACTGACGCTCACGGATGTAATGAGTTTGAGTTTAATGGACTTACTAACTGTGGCTGTGAAACTGATGCTGGAGATATGACGAGTCTAGCTCCTACTGTTCTATGTGCAGATGAATGTTCTGATATGGTTACTCATCAGGGAAATCAAAATCTCGATAGTGATGATATTTTTGAATTTATTATTCATGATGGTTCATATCCTGCTGTTGTTTACAATACAAATACAACTCCCGAATTCTGTTTCAATGACATTGCTGGGGCTCAATATGGTCATACTTATTATATCTCCGCAGTCTGTGGAAATAATGTAGGTGGTCATGTCTCGCAGGCAGATCCGTGCTACTCTCAATGTATTGGAACGCCTGTTATTTGGTTTGAAAACCCAATTGCTTTTATTGCAGATGATGATAATGAAGTTTGTGGTCTTATTATGACACTTGAGGCAACTCCTCCAGGAGGAATTATGACTGGTAGCTGGAGTGCAAATGCAGATTTTGTGCCTATTGGGGGTACAACAACAAATGATCCTATTATTACAGTTTTAGCAAGCGATTTTGGTGAAATTATTTTCACTTGGACTATTTATAATGGAATATGTCATGGCTCAGACCAGATTACAGGTCACTTCAATCAAACTCCAACAGCCTACGCGGGCGAAGATTTTACTATTTGCGGAACAGAAGCAGAACTAAACGCTATTTTTAGTCTATCTGGCTCAACAGGGCTATGGAATGGTCCTGGCTCTTTTACTTCGCAAACATTACCTGTAACGACGGTTGCTTCTAGTCACGGGTTACAGATTTTTACTTGGCGCGAGAACCAGGGGCCATGCTGGGACGAAGATTTTGTGTCTGTTACATTCTTAAAAGAACCAACACCCATAACAACTAGTAATGTTGATACAATCTGTGCCAATACTTATAATCTTAATGTTGTTAATAGCCTTTATGATGGCTACTGGACAGCATATTCTGGTGACCCGTTAACAGTTTTATCGCCAGCTCCTTTGTATTTGCCATCTGCAAATGATCCGCAGGCTTCAGCCACAATTGGTAACTATCCTGGCTTATC
>CAZOHR010000533.1:0-2062 GCA_964579045.1 uncultured Bacteroidales bacterium
ATTAAAGAAACCACTATTCCTGTAGTTGTTAAAGTAAATGAGTCTGGTTTCTATTATGCAATTATCTTAATCACTGCTGTGACAGTTGCCGCAGCTATGAAACTGATTGGGGCGCTATTACTTGATGCACTTTTATTACTACCTGCTTTAATAGCCTCTTACCATGCAAAAAGCTACCGTGGAATGGTACTATGGTCCTCCTTTTGGGGAGGGGTATTTGCTACAGTTGGATTTTTGCTTTCACTTGTACTAGAGTTGCCGGCAAGCTCCACAATCGCTGTTTTTGCCTCATTAATATTTTTAATTCTCATCTTAACAAAGAAAAAATGAAGTTTTATCGACAATATATCCTGATTGCAATGATATTGGCCGGATGCAAAGAACCTGTAAAGAATGATTCTATTGTCGTTGCGACAACTTCCTGGACTGCTGCTTTTGCTAAAGCTGCCGGGGCAAAGAATGTGGTTGTTTTAGCTCCGATGTTGATGGCTCATCCATCAGAATATGAGTTAAGAGCAGTTGATATTCCAATGATAATTCACGCAAGAATAATCATCTTTGCCGGTTATGAAACAATGGTTAAACGCCTGCAGTCAGGCATGGATCTAAAACAAGAGGTACTCTTGAAAATTGAAACAGATTACAGCATGGCTACGATGGAAAAGTCTATAATGGATATTGCTCAGCGCTTGGGAACTGAAAGAATGGCTCTTCAAAATATAGATTCTATCCGTCATTTGATAACAGAAGCAAGGGCCCAATTTGATATGACCGGATTGAATGCTACACCGGTCCTTGTAAATTTCTTTCAGCAATCTATCACAAAAGAGATGGGATTTGAGGTGGCTGGTATATTTGGACCTGCTACCCTGGAGGCAGGAGATATTAATAAAATGGCAAAAGTCAGATCAGGACTGATAATTGATAACGAACATAATCCAGTAGGATTGCCTTTAACAAAAGTAAAATCAGATAATTCTTATAAGCAATTACTAAATTTCCCGGGGTTACATCAAACATCTACGTTGCAGGATGTAATCAAGTACAATATTTTGCAATTGAGTTCATTGAATTGAAATTTATAACAATAATCATAGGCATTTAAACATTCTGCATAAGTCAGGTTTGATTTTGTCAAAATCAATTAAATTTGCAGACCGAAACAAATATTAACTATAACTATGGGACGCGCATTTGAATACCGTAAAGCAAGGAAGTTTAAACGATGGGGTGCAATGGCCAAGACATTTACGAGAATTGGGAAGGAAATTGCAATGTGTATTAAAACTGGCGGACCTGATCCTACTTCCAATTCCCGATTAAGGGTATTGATGCAAAATGCAAAGGCCGCCAGTATGCCAAAAGAGAACATTGAACGAGCTATAAAAAAAGCAACTTCTAAAGATCAGGCAGACTATAAAGAAGTGGTTTATGAAGGATATGGACCTTACGGGATAGCAATGTTAATTGAAACGGCTACAGATAATCCAACTCGCACAGTTGCCAATGTTCGAAGTTACTTCACAAAATTGAATGGTTCGCTTGGAACTACAGGATGTGTGGATTATATGTTTGAACGTAAATGCCAGTTCAAAATTGTTGGAAAACCCGGATTGGATATTGAAGATCTGGAATTGGAAATGATAGATTTTGGAGTTCAGGAAATTTTCCCTGAAGATGAGAATGTCATTATTTATGGCGATTTTGAGGCCTTCGGACCAATTCAAAAGTATCTGGAGGAAAATAATTTTGAAATAGTGAGTGCAGAATTTGAACGAATTCCATCTGAAACTAAGGAATTAAATGAGGAACAAATGGCAGCTATTGAAAAACTTTTAGCCAAATTTGACGAGGATGAAGATGTCACAAATGTTTATCACAACATGAAAGAGTAAGGACAATTAACATTATTTATACAAAAAAATTTGGAAATTTGTAAAAAATGTCTTATAATTGTCGCATAATTGACCTAGTCAATTTAAAATACTTAAGAGACCCTTTCACACCTTGAAAGGTTATTTAGGTTAGGTTTAGGTTAGGTAAAGCAGGGAGGTTTTCATAC
>CAZOHR010000534.1:0-2057 GCA_964579045.1 uncultured Bacteroidales bacterium
ACTCATAATAAATTATATTGAGATAAAATTTATTATTTTAAAGATGTATTATTTTATATTACTTGGTAAGGGTTTCCAAGAAAATTTCTTTCATTGTATCTTCTAGTTTGATAACTAACAATTTATGAGCCGCTAAAACATCGTTATAAAGCTTGATAATGGAGCGTTCTTCTGTTATTGCCCCATTTGTTAATTTGACAGTTTCCGCGGTGGGTGTGCTATCTATAATACTAGTAATAGGTACAGGTGATTGATCGTCGTATATTTTTTTCGCCACAGTGTTTTCTGAGCCAGTATTTTTTGCAATATCATCTGTAATTAGTTTGATTGTTGGTTCGTCCCACCCCAGCTTACGTGCTTTGATTACATCTCTGGTAATCCTGTATTTTTTTCCCGATTCCACGGTAGCTGCGTTAGTGATCGCAGTTTCAACGGCTGTTACTTCGTCACCTGCTTTTGTTTTAATGGCGGAGAATTCCGCATCGCTGTCGAGTGCTTTTTTTAGAGTGGCAAATGTGCTTGTCTTTAATCCCTTGAAGAACGCTTTAAAACCATCTGATATCATTGATGGACTCGATTTAGTATTTTCAATTTCTTCTTTTGTTGCATACACCAAAACAGTGGCTTGTGTTCTCAATGTGTTGTCATCGGGTACCGGCGCCGTCGCCAAATATTTTTTGGCTTCTGCGAGTGTTGGGTCGTATGTAAGTTTTCCTACATAAAGTCGTGTTTTCGTTGGATTCAGAGCAGTTACATTATTAGTCGAGTCTTTGCTTCCATACACATATGAAACGAGGTTAAATTCGGTTTTGTTTACTGTAATTGATGTTGGAACATCCAGATCTGTTTCCTCAAACTCGTACGTATAATTCGGAATAAATGGTGCAAGTCCGCCATATTTAAATTCGAATTGTCCACCCTGAACAATTTTTGTTGAACGTCTGTTAATATGAATAAACAACAATCCATTAACCGACTGAATTGTGCGTTTTCGTCCGACCAATGATTTATTCTCAATAAAAAAGGTTGCTTGTTCATCGGAAACGAATTTTTGAATAGGAATATATTGCATGGAGTCTTTCTTATCCTTTAATTGATCAAGTCTGATATCGATGGATGGTTGTGTGTATATAGTTTGTCTGGTCGCGAAGGTTACATTGGATGGAACTTGTGTCACATCACCTCCGTTAAAAACACCGAAAACTGGTGTAACAGTTGATTTAATTGGTCTCATTGAGAAAACAGCCAATAACTTTTTTAACATTGTTCCTTCATCGTGAATATTCATAAGATCCGGACTGTCAAAGAAAGCCCAATCGTATGTTGATAACAGATTACCTAAACCTGTAATATTATCGCTTGAACCGAGCAAGAATTCTCCTTTGGAATAGAAAATACCGCTTCTCATTGTTAAAACATTCTTCCATAATTCAACCTGAATTTGGAATCTCTTTAACAGATTTGCCAAAGGAGTGTCATTTGAAAAATAGTTCAAACTGTTTGGATCACAAACAATATCATATGCTAATTCTGTGTCATTGAGTGCATCAGCACTTCCATTATAATGTTGTGCCATTATTACGTAGTTCTTATTTGAAATAAAATAAGGTTGAGAACGTTGAATGACCATTCTTCCAATATTTGTTTGCATCATGCGCGCATCCAAACTTTTGAGTTTAGTTCCGAACAACGCGACAATCAACGGGTGAATATAAGACAATTTGTTATATTTGGAGATCTCAAAATCTGCGATTTTAGCCACGTCAAGTTTTTCTCCCTTGATTGAATTTTGTTGTGCTCCGTGGAATAACATACGTGTTGCCTCATAATGTCTTGCGATTTCGTTCAGTGTTGATTGATCAGTTGCCTTGATGTTAATTTGAGAAGTTGCAGGTGTTGAATATCCGAAGAATTTACCCATTTCGGTTGTTTCCAAATCTTCCTCCTTTGTTGCAGTTGCTCCTGTCAAAACAAATCGAATAAATGCGTTCTTTTCAGCTGATGTGAATCCGTGTTTTTCTGCGTGTTTCATTCCCTTCTTAATCAAGAGTGGAAGA
>CAZOHR010000535.1:0-2053 GCA_964579045.1 uncultured Bacteroidales bacterium
TATTGCACGAAAGCATTGCGAAAAGAATCAACACGAGGAATAATTTTGTTTTCATTATGAAATATGTTTTTTGCATGACAAATGTAGGTCAAATTCATCCTTCGACAAAACTCAGGAACTATTTATTTGACCTAATTTGTTGAAAAAAATGGCAAATATTTAAAATTATCGAATCGAAGAATTTTGTATCTTTACAAAAAACATACTATGTCTGATTTAATGGAATACAGTTTTAATAGCAACGAGGAGCCCAGCGATGAGCAATTGCATCAACTGATGAAAGAAGTTGCGGAGGAAGCAAAAGCAAACGCCATAATATGCGACCAGTTGTTTTATGAACAACTAGATAGGACTGTTGCGCTGGTTTTGAAAGAAAGCGAATGCAAATACAACGATAAAACTATCTAGTTTTATGGAAATTGAAAAGCCAAGACTAATAATTATAGCTGGTCCAAACGGAGCAGGTAAAACTTCTGTGACTGGTAAAATATTGGAACACAAATGGATTGAAGGTTGCACTTATGTCAATCCAGATTTTATCGCAAGAGATGATTTTGGAGATTGGAATTCTCCAGAGTCAATTTTGAAAGCGGCAAAAAAAGCTTCAGAGATTCGGGAAACATGCTTACAAAATGGCACAGGAATTTTGTTTGAAACGGTATTGTCGGCTCAAGACAAGGTAGATTTCATTTTAAAAGCAAAAGAACAAGGTTATTTTATTAGATTGTTTTTTGTGGGAACAAATAATCCAATAATAAATGCTGGACGCATTGCCAGAAGGGTAATGATGGGAGGGCATGATGTTCCAATTACAAAAGTTGTAAGTCGTTTCTATAAATCAATTGCAAATTGTTCTTACTTAGCAAAACATGTAGATAGGCTTTATGTTTATGACAATTCCATTGAGTTTGGCGAACCAATTTTACTCTTCCGAACCGCAAATGGAAAACTACTAAAAAAGTATTCAATTACAAACGATTGGGCAAAAAATATTTTAGAAAGTCTGGATTAAAAGACACAATTACAAGCTCCTACTCGGATATTTTACTCTGTAACCTACAGAAATAATTACATCAAGATTGTAGTATTTATGTTTTTGCATGACAAATGTAGGTCAAATTCATCCTTCGACAAAACTCAGGAACCATTTATTTGACCTACTAGTCAAATGAAAAAACATATACATAAATTATCAAATTTTTTTTAAACCTTCCTAATTATGCATAGATAATCGATTTTTTTTCGATTATCTATGTAAAATTGATAAACTATTTTATGAAACGGCATTAAAACTCCACCATGAAAAATTTTGACTCAAATGGTAAGATATCAAGTGTGCCATCTTTTATTTTATTCCCAGTTACATCAACTTCGTAGCATTTCATTGTTTTTCCTGTAGCGGGGTTTTTAATTTCAAATCTCTTTTGTTTTCCACCCGTTTCGCGAATGTGAAATACTGCCGATTTGCCATCTTCGGAAGTAATTGCACTGATAAGAATTATCTCTTCGGGCCAATTGCTGATGATAGAGTTTTGCCATAAATCATCGCCTGAACCACCACCAGGTAAAACTCTGGTCAGAAATGTTGTTCTATTTCCCCAGCCGAACATGGTAGCTTCAGTCATACTGTTTTCTGCAAGGCTGCTAATAGAGTATATCCAGCGAATTCCGCCATGCTGGTCGGCATTAAAGTTTGTTGTCCAGTAGTTATTCATAGGCCAGCCATAAATATGTGTTGATTCTGGCTTAGCATCTGCATCGTAGCGACCAGTGTTAATTCCCCCGAATTGCATCAATGGAATTTCGGCACTGCTTAACAGAATTTGCACATCCCCGTTATACAGTCTAGCATAATTCTGAACTGTATTCCAGTCGTTTGACGAGCCTTTTATCTGATCAATTCCTGGTCGAACTTCGCCACCCTGAACATCAAATGCTAATTGTCCATCGTCAAGTGCAAAAGGAAAAGCAATATAAATTCCTTCAGGATCTGTTACAAGTTTCTTTTCGATATAATAAGCTAAGTCGATTCGTTTTGTTGTATTGAAAAGTC
>CAZOHR010000536.1:0-2047 GCA_964579045.1 uncultured Bacteroidales bacterium
TGAACTCCTGAGATACTAAATCCCATTGGTTGACCATCAATTCTTTTTGAAATATCTTCCCAGTTGAATTTTAGTTGTGGACTAACTTTAGAACGATCAAACAAAATAGTCTCACAAGCTGAACAAAACCCAATTGTATTATCTTTAAGACATCCGTTACACTGTGCCATGTTCTATGTTTTTTACTGTTATCGCTCCGATTGTATCATATTGACAAGTTAATGCCAAGAGGCTCCAGTCATCACTTGGGTCAATACTTAAAGCTTTACAAATTTGCTCTCGATTTTCCCCCTCACTAAGAATGGATTTGAAATAGTGAAATAATTCTATGGAATGATAAGCTTTTTGTGTCTTTGACATATTTACTGAAATTGGTCGCATTGAAGCATCTGCAATAAAGGCATCGTCATACTCAAAATGATAACCATCATCATCAACCCAAAGCAACCCGGCCTTAATATTCCCTTTATAGATGACTTCCAATTTATTTTCAATTCTCATAATCTAATATTATTGCTTCTTTACCTCAACTTTAATTTCCATATTGAGATATTCAAAAATATTTTTTAATACTTCAAATGTCGGATTACTATTACCACTTTCAATTTGAGAAATGGTAGTTTTGGACATGCCAGTAAGTTCTGCAAGTTCTATAATAGTAAGTCCAAGAACTTTTCTTCTATTTTTTATTTGCTTTCCTATTTCTTCTATTTTCATAATTCTTTACCACTAAACTGATAAATTTTTAACAAAGATAAGTATTCTTTTCTCATTTGTCAAATATTTATCAATATATTGTCATATTTACAACATAATTAGTCTAAATCCTCATATTGTTGATTTTTTACCAATATATTGATGTTTTTTAGTAAAATAATGAATTTATATCACAATTGTTAAATTTATGCCAATATAGTGGTAATCTGAAATTCTTTGTTTGGTTTTGGTTCCACAATGCGACCTCAGACCAAACCATTATTATTTTCCACCCCAATCAAAAAAAATACATTATAATTGCATTAGCAACATGATAAACTATTGCGATGAAAAATAAAGTTTTAAGCATAATCCTGATTTTCTGCACCCAGTTCTTGTTTTCGCAGAATCCAGCAGATAACAACACAACACTTATCAATGGCTACGCGCAGAAAGTGTCTGGAGTGGATTTTAATTATCATTCTTCAATTCCTTATGCCGAAGAATGTTTGCTAATTCGTGCAACTGATGGCACTTCGTCAATGGAATGGCAAACTGCTCCACTTCCTGCAGACTTAAAAACCGAAAATGTAAGCTTTATTTGGCTTGCTGGGGTTGGTTCTTCGCCCGGAAATGCTAGTTTTGATTTGGAAGTTAATGGGAAAAATAAATTTACATTCTGGGCAGATGGCGCTACTGAATTTAATTTAAAAACAGATGATGGATATTTGCTAAACTTTAAAAAAGATTTAATTGACCAACATGGCGATCAGTTTGGGTTTATGTATCTTACCATCCCAACAAATAAATTAATACCTGGCGAATCTCTGAAATTAAAAGTTACTGGCGGAAAGTTTGAAAAGACGTCGTGGTATATGACTTTTAAATTCCCAATCGAAAGTCAGCTAAGTATAAAATCTTTGCCTGCCATAATCAAAGAAAATGACAAATATTTTCAATTAGGAGTTGCCGGCATTCTTCATTTTGGAGAACCAACTACTGCTAAAATTTATATTGGCGATGAACCAGTCAAACTTATGGATGTTAAATTTGGATACAATTATTTGCGAGTTCAATTGCCAGCAGTTGAAATTCCTACCAAGCTAAAATACCGCCTCGAAATTGGTGACAAAAATTGGAGTGGCGAACTTGATTTAAATCCTGTTCTTAAATGGAATGTTAATCTTGTTCAACATTCGCACACCGACATTGGCTACACTCGTTCGCAAACAGATATTTTAGCGGAGCATTTGAGGTATATTGACTATGCTTTAGATTATTGCGATATTACAGATAGTTACCCTGAGGAAGCAAAGTTTAGATGGACCTGCGAAGCTTCATGGGCAGTTGA
>CAZOHR010000537.1:0-2039 GCA_964579045.1 uncultured Bacteroidales bacterium
GCCGACGAAGGCATGTGGATTCCAATTCTCATGGAAAAATACAACTTCGAAGACATGAAAGCCAAGGGCTTTAAGCTCACCGCCGAAGATATTTACAGTATTAACAACGCTTCTATGAAAGATGCCATCGTGATTTTTGGCGGCGGTTGTACTGGTGAAATGATTTCTGACCAAGGTTTGCTAATCACTAATCATCACTGTGGTTATGGAAATATTCAAAAACATAGCTCACTAGAACATGATTACCTAACAAATGGTTTTTGGGCAATGAGCCGCGAAGAAGAGCTTTCAAATCCTGGATTAAAAGTTACATTCCTCATAAGCATGAATGACGTTACCGAACGTGTATTGCAAGATGTTAAGGAAGGTATGACGGAGTCTGAAAGGGCAAAAATTATTGATAGAAATATTGAAGAACTCGAAAAAAGATCAGTCGAAGGAACTCATTACGAGGCAAGAGTTGAAAGCTTTTATGAAGGAAATCAATACTTTATTTTTGTTAACGAAGTCTTTACCGACGTAAGACTCGTTGGCGCTCCGCCATCAGCAATTGGCAAATTTGGTGGCGACACCGACAACTGGATGTGGCCTAGACACACAGGAGACTTTTCATTATTCAGAGTTTATTGCGACAAAGATGGAAAACCAGCAGCTTACTCAAAAGACAATATTCCTTATGTACCAAAAAAATACTTCCCAATATCTACTCAAGGAGTAAGTAAGGGTGACTTCACAATGGTTTTTGGTTATCCCGGAACAACTACCGAGTATTTACCTTCATATGCAGTTGAACAAATTATGAATGAGTCTGATCCTGCAAGAATTCTTATCAGAGGAAAAAAACTAGATATTATCAATAGCGCAATGAATTCAGATCCTCTAATCCGAATTCAATACTCTGCCAAAGCTGCATCAGTTGCAAATGGCTGGAAAAAGTGGATTGGCGAAATCCGAGGACTAAAACGTCTCGATGCAATAACTGTTAAACGAGAATACGAAGCTGGTTTTCAAAAATGGGTTCAAAACAACCGTGGTTTAGAAGCAAAATATGGCTCCATTCTTAGTCAATACGAGAAAACATACAAAGAACTTGCTCCATATAACCTGGCAATGATATATATTAATGAAGCAGGACTCGGCAGTGATGTTATTTTACTCGCTCTCAGAATGCGTAGTTTAGAAGGACTATCTGGTGCAGCCGACCCTGCCGTAGAAACTCTAAAGAAAGATGCACAAACAAAAGCAGATGCGCATTTTAAAGATTATAACGAAGCAACTGACAAGAAGATTTTTGCAGAAATGATTAAACTCTATTATGAAAATATTCCAGTTGAATTTCACCCTGCTTACTTTGCTAATTTTGAAAAAATCACAAAAAAAGCTAATGATAAATATGCCGCTTTTGCCGATTACTGCTTTAATAAATCAGTTTTCGCAAATAAAGAAAAATTTGACAAATTCCTAAGTACACTTTCACCAAAATCATACAAAGTCTTGATTAAAGATCCTATATACATGCTGATGAAGGATTTTGTCAATGTCTATCAAAATAAACTTTCTGGTCCATACGATGATTATTACACACAGCTCGATAGTTTAAACAGAATTTACATGAAAGCTCAGATGGAGTATGAACCAAACAATATGTTCTACCCTGATGCAAACTTCACATTACGTATTACTTACGGCAAAGTCGATGACTATTGTCCTATCGATGGTGTTGAATATGAATTCTTTACAACTCTCGATGGAATAATTGAAAAAGACAATCCCGAAATTTACGATTATGATGTTCCCGACAAACTTAAAGAATTGTATAATGCTAAAGATTTTGGAAGATATGCCGACAAAGACGGAAAGATACATGTTGCCTTTATCGGAACAAATCATACTACCGGCGGAAACTCGGGTTCTCCAGTAATAAATGCTAATGGAGAACTTATTGGAATAAACTTCGACCGTAACTGGGAAGGAACGATGAGCGATGTTATGTACGATCCCGAAATGTGTAGAAATATTACTCTCGACATCCGCTATGC
>CAZOHR010000538.1:0-2025 GCA_964579045.1 uncultured Bacteroidales bacterium
GAGTGCAACGGGTGGAAATGAAGCAACGAAGTATTTCTTTTCATTGGGATATTTCGACCAATCGGGAATGTGGAAAAGTGATGATACACATTTTAGCAGATATAATTTCCGAAGCAATATTAGCTCAAAAATTGGTAAACAGCTCACTGCTGAGTTCAATTTAAGTGGAAGGCTTGAAGACAGGGATGCACCTTCAGTTCAATCCTATGGATTAATGGCACAATTACTCAGATTGCTTCCTACTTATGAAGCTTATAGAAATGGTAATCCATTGTATCTGGCTACCACTAATATTAATGTTAACCTGTTGGGATCAATGGAAAAAGATCAGGTTGGTTACTATAATCAGAAACAGAAACACTTGAGTGGTATTTTTTCATTAAACTACGATGTTCCTTTTATTAAAGGATTGGCAGCAAAAGCAATGTACTCATATCAGGCAGCATTAATAAATGATAAAAGATGGTATAAAAAGTTCAATTTATATACCTACGATGCTGCTGCTCAATCGTACGTTAGTTCTTATACAGGAAACGACCCCTCCACTTTGAATTTATCGAGTTCTCAGCAAGATATAACGCAATTACAACTCTCGTTAAATTACAATACCATCTTGTTCGAAAAGCACAATATCAAAGCATTGTTACTTTTCGAACAAAATGAAGGGATTTATTCAAATTTTAGTGCATATCGCGAATTCGTATTTGACGCATTGGATCAAATGTTTGCTGGTTCCAGCACAAATAAAAATAATGATGGTAGTGGAAGTGAAAACGCCAGTATGGGTTATGTAGGTAGGTTAAATTATGACTACGACAATAAATACTTGTTTGAAGCCGGATTCAGATATGATGGTAGTTATAAATTCCCTAAAGAATCGCGGTGGGGATTTTTCCCAACTTTATCTGCCGGATGGAGAGTGAGCAATGAGGATTTTTTAAAGGAAAATAAAGTTATCAGCAACTTAAAGTTAAGAGCCTCATGGGGTGAAATGGGTGATGATACCGGAGCATGGCCTTTCAGCTGGATTACGGGTTACATTTTTCCAAGCGGATCCTATATTTTTCGTGATAATGTCATCACTCAAGGGCTTGCTACTACCGGTGTGCCTAATAACCGTTTAACATGGTATACTGCCACCACAAGTAACTTAGGAGTTGAAATGGGATTCTTTAAAAACAAGCTGATCATGGATATGGATGTGTTTTTCAGAGAACGAAATGGCTTATTAACTACACGAAATTTATTACTGCCTGATACTTATGGGGCTACTTTGCCACTGGAAAATTTAAATAGCGACAATACCCGGGGATTTGAATTAGTAATTGGATACAACGATAATATTGGGGATTTTCATTATAAGATTAGTGCTAATACTTCCTGGACACGCACACGGAGCGATTATATTGAACAAGCAAGTCCAAATAGCTCGTACACAAATTGGAGATATAACGGTTCGAACAGGTGGAACAATCAATACTGGGGCTATAAGGCCGTTGGACAATTTCAGTCGTTGGATGATATAAAAACGTGGCCAATACAAGATAACAAGGCAAATACAACCTTACTTCCGGGCGATATTAAGTATGAAGATACGAACAAAGATGGTGTAATTGATGAAGGCGATAATCAGATCATTGGACGCGGATTTACTCCGGAATTATTTTACGGATTAACCTTATCGGCAGCATACAAAGGTTTTGATTTGTCTATGCTGTTGCAGGGAGCAAGCAACTTTAATGCGTATTATAACAATGAACTTCAAAATCCGTTTTTTAACAATGCGAACGCTTTTGCGTTTCAAGCTGACCGTTGGCACAAAGCTGATATGTACGATGTTAATAGCGAGTGGATTCCTGGTAAATATCCAACTACACGTGCAAATGGTATAGAAAACAATAAATACTACTCGAGTTTCTGGCTAAAAGATGCAAGCTACTTACGGTTAAAAACCATGGAAATAGGATATTCAATACCAAAAATTTTAATTTCAAAAATTGGAATAAACGAATTTCGCTTTTATTT
>CAZOHR010000539.1:0-2021 GCA_964579045.1 uncultured Bacteroidales bacterium
CATTCAGTTTCCATATAAACATTAAATATGAAGTTATAAACAAATAATTTAATAGACATGGAATATTCAGCCAATAATCAATTTTCGGAAAATTACACCAAGATTAATCTTCCAAATTCTACAGCAGTTCTTGTATTAGGAATAATTTCTATTGTGAGTTGCTTTTGCTACGGAGTTCCGGGAGTTGTCTGTGGTATTATAGCTCTAGTACTTGCTAAAAAAAGTGGGGAAGAGTACTTTATGAATCCCGATGTTTACTCTTTGTCATCATTAAACAATCTCAAAGCAGGTAAGGTATGTGGTATTATCGGACTCATTCTTAGTGGTTTGTACATTATCCTAATGATAGTCTATATAATATTTTATGGTACTGTTATGACATTGCAAAGTGCTGGTTCTTTTTAATCTAAAAACAAGTGTAATTATTTAGGGATAGCTGCTCTCTAGGGAAGTTGGAAGTTGGAAGTTGGTAGTGCCGCTTACCGCTTACCACTTTTACCACTTAGCGCTTACTGCTTACCACTTTTACCACTTACCGCTTACCTCTTTTACCGCTCACCGCTTACAAAATTAAACGCTAGACCTAAATAGTTACAAATAATTTTAGATTACCTTGGATAGAAAGTAATTGAACTTATCAATAATATTGGTTAATTCTTACGAACCCGACGTAACCATAAATTTAAGAACAATATTCTTTTTGTTGGAGTATATAATATTAATAAAATATATGCCCGAAGCTAAAGATCTTATATCAATAAGTGTTTCTTCATTTAATATCCTACCCGACATAGTCATTTTGCTAAAAAGATCATAAACAATATATCCTACTTCGAAACTAACTTCAGAATCTGATTTTATAATAATATCCTCTGTTGCTGGAATCGGATAAAGGGAGAACCTGAAATTTCCATCTGGCTGTGGTAAAGTCTCTGCAGGTTCTGAAAAAACATATAGATTAAGGTAAATTATGCTGTCGCAACCATAAGTGCTTTGGGAATTATTAATATAATCATAATAACCTGTATCTGCAACTGCAGGAATGTTAAAACCATATCCTTCATAGGCAAGACCAGTCAATACCGAATCGCTGAAGTGTACATCATAAATGGGGTTTATGCTTAGATTAAGAATTACAAGGCTGTCGCAATCGTTAAATGCGGTATATGTTATTGTGTCACAGCCTTCGGAACTCATATTAAATCCATTTTCAGTATAAGTGTCTCCGTCACAGATTGATGCATTAATATATGTGCGATAAAATTCTCCAATCGTAAGATTTAGGGTAATTAAACTGTCGCATCCATTTATACTGCTAAGATTGTGGTAATATGTTCCAGACTCTGTAAGTATTTGACCGTAGAAGTCGTATTCAGCATCTTCACAAATCATAAAATTCAGAGGAATTGGCTCATAAACAGGATTTACAGTCAGACTGAGATTTATCATGCTATCACAGGTTTCAGATTCGTAAACCATTGTTGTAAAGCTATAAATACCTGGGTTCTCTTGTATTGGAATATCAAAACCGTTTTCGTTATAAGGATTCCCAGCACAAATTTCATCCGTAATGTATTCAACACTAAGGTAGCTGAAATGTACTCTGTATTCATTAGTCTGGTTTCCGTTGGTGATAGTAATTACTGAAGGATTTGTGCCAGATGTCTGCACAATATTAATACTTGCATTAGCGCTGCTTGCAATAGCATTGACAGTGTTTATAGAGCCACATTCCTCCTCAAAATAGTAATCATGATTCTCGGGAGAAAAACTTTCAATACTATTTCCGTTAACAGAAATTTCATCAAGATTGGTGTTGTAGATAAGTTCAATATCGTCAACATATAGCACATCAGACGTTGATCCAACTCCAGGAGTTACGTTAGTCGAAAATGTAATTAAAATGTAGCTTTGATTAGACGCAGGATAATTATAATCGAACGGTATCGAATGCCTTACCCAAGTTTGGTTGCCTCTTGTGAAATTTTCAACTGCTTTTCCAACAACATGAGAAGCAGCGT
>CAZOHR010000540.1:0-510 GCA_964579045.1 uncultured Bacteroidales bacterium
TAAAATTGATGCCGACAAGATTATTAATAGGTATGTTATTTTTTTCATAGTTCGTGTATTTCTTTTGTTTTTTGTAATTTGTTTTTTGTAATTTGTGATTTTCCCTTACAGATAACCATCATCTTCCATTGAACAATAAGAATCATTAGTAATAATCAAATGATCCAAAAGTGCGATTTCCATTATCTTGCCAGTATCTCTAACTCTTTTTGTTAACTCGATATCTGCTTTACTTGGTGTCAGGTTGCCTGATGGGTGATTGTGACACATAATAATACTTGTAGCTAGGCTGTTTAATGCAACACTAAAAAGCAACCTGATATCGGCAACAGTTCCGGTAATGCCTCCCATACTGAGGAAGTCATATCCCAGAACTGTGTTTGATCGGTCCAGGAGCAGAATTATCATTTCTTCCCTGGTGTCAATCTGGTTACTCCAGATTTCTTTAAAAACATTATAAGCATCTCTGGAGCTGCCGATCGTTATTCTTTCGTGTGGCTTCAGCATTTT
>CAZOHR010000540.1:520-2017 GCA_964579045.1 uncultured Bacteroidales bacterium
GTAAACAATCTTAACCTTCGGTGGCTTAGCCGGTAAAACTGCTTTTCCAAGAACTGCCGTTTCTGCCTGCTTACGCTTGCGCACAATCAAAATTGCTGCACCAATGCTCACAATCAGAACTACTATTATAATGTACTTTTTCATGCTTATGAAATGTTTTTAAAGTCCTCAAGCTTTACATTTCTACCTGGACATGCTGTGGAATTTCCTGGAATTTCTTTGTGGCCATAAACTGGCAATTTTTTCTTGAGCTTGTTATTCAGGTATCTGATCAAGTTCTTCAGCGATTTTAATTGAGCATTGGTTGGTTGCTCTGTCTCGAAATTTCCATTAAGCACAATTCCGATTCCTGTAGCATTAGCATTGATAGTATGCCAACTCATTGATGTAAGTTTGTTTGTTTGGTAAACTTTTCCATCAGGATCAACACAAAAATGATATGCTATTCTTGGTGCATTTAATCTGCCGTTTGGATCCATGTGCCATCTGGCAAAATCAAAAGCGTTAAACTTACCTGCAGCTGAAGCAGAATGATGGATAATTATTCTGTCTATACTCTCAAGACTTCTCTGTTGGTACTCGCCTCTGTGAGGGAGCTTTTCAATAATATCTATAATCATAGTTAAAATTTTAATTTTTCGTAATACAATAATTATCACCAACAACACTGCGCCAGCGACAAACCACTTCTTGTTTTTCTCTACATATTCTGGTAGTTGGATTTTCATACAGTTTTTGTGGTTGCTATTTTTCTAGTTTCACTCATCTCTAAGGTTTCTCCATAACCTAGTTTTATAAGTGCAGCTTCGGTTTGTGGTCCAAAATAGCCATCCGCAGAAATTCCAGCTCCATGCATTTTGTTTAAAGTTTTCTGTAGATTTAAAACATTCTCACCAGAGCATCCCAATTTTAAAGGATAACCTGTGCATTTTTTGTATTCGATCCCTGGAGTAACTGGAGCAGTCGCACCTGATGGTGAACTCCATGTTCCAGGCTTACTGCTTCCATCTGTTGAATCTGCAGCAATACCAAATCTGCGTTTTATCGCATCTCTTTTCCAGAAGATTATTGCGCCAAGTATGACCACAATAATTAACACTATTAGATTCTGTGATTTCATTTTTCTTGTTTTAATATGTTATTCCACTTTGTCTTAATGTATCTCTGACTTCCTGCATTTCTCCACTATCAAGATCATCAGCGAGCCAGCTTTTTAAATCACCTGTAAGGTCAGCAAAAAAAGTTCCGCCATCCTTTTTCCTGGTTCCAAAGCACTTCTGCAGATAATTCCAGTCGTCTTGTGTTTGAAGTCGCATCATTACATCCATAATGCTGTCTTCCTGTGTTCCTGTTCCGTTCATTGAAGATTCTAGAGTCGTACACATTGAGTAGTATTCACCTTGCTCGAAAGTGAGTTTAGCTGCATCCACATCTATTTTTTCAATGTCTTTATGTAAAAACCTTCGAATTGCAAACTCGATTTTGTTTTTGAAAAGC
>CAZOHR010000541.1:0-2006 GCA_964579045.1 uncultured Bacteroidales bacterium
TCCATATATCTTTCGCCATACATAATTTCGTAAAGTTCCCAGTTAATTACTGGTCCGCCAGCAACACCTACTTTAAAAATTTCAGAATGGTCTGTCATTAAAGTTGTTGTCATAAAGCCGCCGTAACTCCAACCATGAACGCCAATTCTTTCCATATCAACATACCCTAGACTGCGAAGATATTCTATACCAGTCATCTGATCTTGCGACTCAACTACACCAAGATTTCGGTGAATAATATTTTCAAATGCTGCACCTCTATTTGCAGAACCTCGGTTGTCGAGAGTAAACATAATATATCCTTGTTGTGCCATATAAAAATCCCAACCACCAGCACCACCCATCCAATCATCGGTTACGAGCTGAGCGTGAGGTCCTCCATAAACATATACAATTGCCGGATATTTCTTTGCTGGATCAAAATCAGGTGGTAAAATTATTCTATAATACAAATCAGTTTGAGCATCGTTAGCTTTTAATGTTCCAATTTTCATATCTCCAAGCTTGTAGTCTGCCAGCGGATTCTTCGAAGATAAAATTGTATTTATCTTTTTTCCTTTAATGTCATATATTACATACTCATTAGGAACTGTAGTACTACTGTAGTTATCGATGATGTAGTTGCCATCTGCAGAAACTGTAGCAGAATGTGTTCCAGCATCTTTCGAAATTCTGATCATTGCTCCAGTAGCTATATTTACACGATAAATATCAAAATCGATTGGCGTTTCTTTATTCGCTTTTATAATAAGATCATTTCCATCTGCAGTAAATCCATAAACCTCAACAACTTCATAATTTCCTTTTGTTATTTGCGAAATTTCTTTTCCATCAACACCATACAAATACAAGTGAGAATAACCGTCTTTTCTGGTTTGCCATATGAATTTTGAAGGATCATTAGGTAAGAATTTCATTGGCTGCAGTGGCTCAACATATTTATCGCTCTTCTCCTCGAAAAGTGTTGCTACAAACTTACCATCAGAAATGTCGTATTTGTTGAGTTTCATGTGGTTCTGTTCGCGGTTTAATACAGCAATATAAATAAACTTTTCGTCGGGACTCCATGCAATATTAGTTAGGTATTGTTCCACAGGTTCTCCAGTTTGTAGATAAGTGATATTGCTGGTTTTCACATCGTAAATACCCATTATTACCTCTTCGCTCTTCATTCCAGCCATGCAATATTTTACAGGAGCAGGTTCTGCAACTCTTGCATCGGTGTTTACAACAGGATAATCAGTTACCATAGATTCATCCTTTCTATAGAATGCAAGAAATGAACCTGCTGGTGACCAAAAAGTACCCTTTTCGATTCCAAATTCATTACGAGCAACAGTCTGTCCGAAAACAATGCCTTGATTTCTGTCACTACCAACTTGCTTTTTTATTCCTTCGGCACCAATTATCATTAGGCTATTTCCGATTGTATATGCAGCTATAGATGATGCTTCACAGAAATCGATATTTTCGGCATCTTCACCGATTGTTATATAATTTAAAATCTCCTTCTTTACTATGTCCATATCCACAATATTATTTGCATCATATAATCTAATTGTGTTTTTTGTCAACCATTCATAGCTTGGTAAATAAGCACATTCTGTTTTTCCAGCAGCTTTTAAAATGGCGTTAATCCCATCAAGACTAATCAGGATAGTTTCTTTTTTAAGATCGAAACTCACAGAAATAAGGTCGTTCTTTACAGTTTTTGTAAACTCTTTTGTTTCAGGTCTTAGTGCAAGTCCTCTGATATACTCAGGATATAGCTCGCGGTAAACGCCAATTACAGCTTCGTCGATTGTTAATGATTTGGTCTGTGCCGAAACAAATGACGACGAGATTAAAATAAATCCGATTAGAAACAGTACTGATTTTTTCATATTTTTTTGTTTTATGCTGAATTAAGGTTTGTTAAGTACTTGTATTAAGTTAAGTAGTTTTTGCTTTGTTTTTGTTTGTTTTTTGTTATTTGTTTTTTGTTATTTGTTGCCTTCGACTCCTCT
>CAZOHR010000542.1:0-1999 GCA_964579045.1 uncultured Bacteroidales bacterium
TAGTTAAGCTAAACCAAAATAAATTGGATGCTATTTAGAATAGTTGTGAGTTTTTGGCTGCGCCGAGCTAAAGGTTCAGCAGACACTACTTAGATGATTCTAAATCTTCAACATGTGCGCATGATCGTTTATTCCTTAATTCCTTTCAGTTGGATATGATTATTATTTATAAGTTGTTTTAATCACTTGCAACTTTATTTTTACTTTGATTTGATATCGGTCTAATATGACAAATATCATGTAATCGTGTTTGATGAACCTATTTAAATCAATATATGTGTTCTATCTTGTGACTTAAAATGTTGACAATCAATCTTATATAAGGTTTTTAAAATCTATTGTATGATGAATAGAATCAAAAATTATTATGCAAGTAAATAAGTTAAAATAAATTATAAAAGAAATTCTAAATTAGTTACATTTGCAAACTTTTATATAAACTAAGTTATTTACAATTTAAGTTTTAGTGGATGAAAACAAAATATCAGGATCTTATTGAGCAGTCTTTTGAGTTTCCAACAGAGGAATTTGAAGTTGAAGATGGTGAATTATCTTATTATGGAATTCCCTTGATGGATATGGTAAAGCAGTATGGAACACCACTTAAATTTACATATTTGCCAAAGATTACTGAGAATATAAAGAAGGCCAGAGTTTGGTTTAACGTTGCAATTACTAAGGCTAACTACAATGCAAAGTATCTACAGTGCTATTGCACCAAAAGTTCACATTTTTCCTTCGTACTTGAAGAAGCATTGAAGAATGATATACATATTGAGACTAGTTCGAGTTTCGATATCGATATAATTCGGGCATTAAAGGAAGCAGGTCAGATAGATGAGAACCGCCATATAGTATGTAATGGGTTTAAGATGCCTGCCTATATCGAAAATATCTCTAGATTAATTAGCGAAGGATTCAATTCTGTTATCCCAGTACTTGATAATTATGGTGAACTCGACCAGCTACTTGAGAATGTTGAAGGAGATTTAAATGTAGGTATTAGGATCGCATCCGAAGAGGAACCTAAGTTCGAATTCTACACATCTAGGTTAGGTCTCGAGTATAAGAACATTGTAAAGTACTACCACGACTTTATCGAAAACAACCCAAGAGTAAAACTAAAAATGCTTCACTTTTTCATCAATACTGGCATAAAAGATACTGCATATTATTGGAATGAGTTGAACAAGTGTCTAACTGTATATTGCGAATTAAAGAAGGTTTGCCCTGATTTAGATTCACTAAATATCGGTGGAGGTTTTCCAATTAAGAACAGTCTTACTTTCGATTACGAGTATGAGTACATGGCAGAAGAGATTGTAAATCAGATAAAAATGGCCTGCGATTCCAATAAAGTAGCCGAACCAAATATTTATACTGAGTTCGGATCTTTTACTGTTGGCGAAAGCGGAGGTGCGATATATTCTGTGGTTTATCAGAAGCAGCAAAACGATAGGGAGAAATGGAATATGATCGATTCTTCGTTCATTACTACCTTGCCAGATTCATGGTCAATAAACAAGCGTTTTATAATGTTGCCAATTAATAGGTGGCAGAGTCAGTATGAAAGGGTTTTCTTGGGTGGTTTAACCTGCGATAGCGATGATTACTATAACTCAGAGCAGCACATAAATGCAATTTATCTTCCTGAGTATGATCCAGAAGAAGTGTTGCACATTGGATTCTTCAACACTGGAGCATACCAAGAGGCCATAGGCGGTTTTGGAGGAATACAGCACTGCCTGATTCCTGCACCAAAACATGTTCTTATCAGCCGCGACGAAGATGGTAAAACTTCTACTCGTATGTACTCAAAAGAACAAAGCTACAAGTCTATGTTAAAGACTCTTGGTTATACTTATTAGAGTGCCTAGAGTGCCTAGAGTGTCTAGAGTGCCTAAAGTACTTGGAACTTCGAACTCCGCACTTCGAACTCCGAACTCCGAACTTCCAACTAGTTCTCACTTTTCCATAACATCATTTTCTGTATAAAGAA
>CAZOHR010000543.1:0-1995 GCA_964579045.1 uncultured Bacteroidales bacterium
CAATTGCATTTTTATCGCTTCGCACAGCGCATGTTGCTGATGAGTAGCCATAGATCAATGTTGTTGTATCTGTTGAGAAAATATAGCCACCGGAGCCATCAACAACAATACTTTGAGCTTCTAATCGCGATCTGCCCTGTAAACCTATCTCCCCGAGAATACTGCCGGAGACGTTTACAAATGACTTTTTCATTGGATACAAGCTCCAAGTTGTTAAAGAGGTATTTACCAACCGAAGGTTTCTATCTGTGAGGTTTGCAGTAAAATCAACATAATTTGTATTATTGACAAGTCCGTTAACATTTGCTGTATCAGCACCTTCAAACCACAATCCGATTGCGCGTAAAACAGAGTTTGATATTTTAACTGTCGATCCGTTAGTTGGCATTAGTCCCCACATTACATTTGTGCAGGTGTCGGCTTTAATACTGTAGCCAATTCCGGAAACTCCCGGAGTTGAATTGCTGAATCTGTATGTGTTAAAGCTTGTTCCGGCGGGAAAAGAAAAATCTAATGATGCACCCGACGGGATATGATGCCAGAAAAGAACAGTGTTTGCATTTTTAAACTCAACAACCGAATTAGCATTGCAAATAAATTCGCCGGCCTGATTTGTTTTATTTATTTTAATGCTTGGCGCACCCCATAGTCCACAAGTTGTAAAGCCAATATTCGTAATATTATTAAATACAGCTTTGGCTGAATCTGCTAAGGCAAGGTTATGCGACAAACCGCTAAAATCCATTGTGCTGTTGTTTATAAATAATTTGCCTTTAGCCGCAACGATGAGAGACCGCTGATAAAAATACTGCTGTGGACAATAGATATATGATGAGTCGATAAACAATCGGGCATTATTGCCCCAGACGAAGATATCGCCAATAATAGTGGCATTAGCGTTTCTGAAACGCAACTTACCATCGTTGACAATTATTATTGGTCCGTTATGAAAGTATGTTCCCGTAATAACAAGCGAATCGTTTCCAGATGCACCAACAATAAGTGTATCTGTACTTTTATTACCTGAAACTGCTAAGGTCTTTTTCAGCTTTAAAAATGACTCGTATTTATCATATATCTGAGTTATATTATTTCTTGTATTTTCGGAATTGCCCAAGCTATTATTCGCTTGCACCGGAATATTTTGCTGAGTATTCTGCTGTTTAAGAAATTCTTTGTAATAAGTGTTATTGAAATAAGTTGTTATCTCATGAAAATTGTTTTTGCTTTTCTGAGCATTAGCATAAAAAGCAATCAATAAAATAAAAACAGGAAATAATTTCAGTATATGTTTAATCATGGTCTAATTGTTTTTTAGTGAATTCAGAGGTTGTTTAAATTTTGTTCATTTATTTTTCTATAGAATTTGATCCTTAATCTTTTGGGCTACCTGCCTGTCGGCAGACAGGAAGCCCAAAGCCTAATTGTTTTCATTAGCCCCGACCTCGGTGTCTGAGCCTGTCGAAGACGAGGTCGGGGATAATGATTAATCATGAAAATAGGACTTTAGTCCAATTTTAATGTAAATTTAAACAACAACTCAAGTATAAATAATAACAAAATAATGATTGCAGTTTTTGCCATTTAAATATTTATTTCAAGAGCACCGGCACTTGATAAAGAATAAAAGTTGATACCTGATTCTTTACATTCCTTTATCCACTTTTTTAGTAAATGTAATTTATTTGTGGAATCAAAGATTATTTTCTTAAACCCAAATATTGATTTCAGCTCAGCTATGGTTATTTCTGGATTATCTTTTATTAAAAGATAGTCAACATTGATCTTTTTGGGGTTGTAAATAGCCTTATCAATAACAGCCATTTTTACATCATAGAACTGAATAAATCCTTTACTGATAAGCAAGTTATCATTTCTAAATTCAGTACTTTCAGCAAAAGCCAGATCTGTTGTTTTAGTTATTCCTGTATTATTCCAGTTACTTCTGATACTAAAATCTATTGTCTGTTTATCTTTTAAAAGACCGGTATCAGC
>CAZOHR010000544.1:0-1989 GCA_964579045.1 uncultured Bacteroidales bacterium
ACGAAGCACAAAGCTTCATTTAACCACTGAACCGCCAATTTCTTGTAGGTGCTGTTACCTGCTGTGCCTTCTCCGTTTGTAGTCATGCTATATTATTTTGAAACAACCATTCGTCCGCTCATGGAGTTACGATTGTCAATTGTTACCATATAAGTGTAAATGCCATTTTGCAAGTTGTCTGCACTAATTGTCAAGGAGTGATTTCCAGTTGAATAATTCGAATTTGTTGACTTAGAAACAATTTGTCCTAATGAATTGTAGATTATTATTTGAACATTGGCAGTTGTCGAAAGCGATAAGTTTATTGTAGTTGTTTGGTTAAAAGGGTTTGGAAAATTTTGTCCAACTATTAATTCACCATTTAAGTAATCATTTAACCCTGTATTTGTAGAAGCAACAGGTTGTTGTTGAGTTACACAATGCACCATGCCTCCATTTTCGTAAAGGTTACGGCAGTCAATACCAATAACTGTTCTTGTCGGGTAAAGTGTCTGGATGATTGAATTAGCCGCAGCATCATTTGGGTCGTTGTAATTTGGAACTAACACCGCTGTGTTGCCCACATAGTAATTTACATACGAACCTTTGTAGCCTAAATTCAGTCCGTAAGCAGTCGTAACAACGTTTTGTGTAAGTGGTAATATTGTAAAGTTGTAAGCAGTATTGTTGACATCGGTAGCATTAAATAGTGTGGTTATGTCAATAGATGAAAGTCCCCAATAAGTTAGGTCAGCGTTGTTCATTGTTACAATAGTGTTCCCGTTTGCAAACCTTGCAAAGCCGTCTATGTGGGCTTCTGTTATGTCGTCAGTGCTATAGAAACCGTTAAGCCAAATAAACTTTGTCACATCAAGATATTGCGTAAAAATGTTTTCTGCTTGTGTCTGTGTCATACCTGGATTGCGAATGGAGAAAATTCCTGGAGGATTAGTTTGGCTTAGTATAGAACTTCTTGTAGCCATTAAAACTCCGTTACCATCTAATTCAACTGCACCACCTTCGTTAATCATAACTGAATTTAAATTTACCAAAGGCATTCCGATAGCAGAGGCAAGGCTTGTAGGTATCGGATTACAGTGATTAAAATTGTAATCGCCACCCCAACCATTAAAGCCCCAGTCTTCAATAACTAAATTTCCGTTGCTGTCTCTCACGAAAATTGGTCCATTGTCCCGAATCCAAACATCGTTTGTTTTGAAAATAAAAAAATCAATATTTGTCATTGGAACACTCGCTGCAGTAAGCAAATTAGTTATTCTGGTTTGTTCTGCTGCGTTGTATGCGATGATATGAACTTTCTCCCCAACAACTAATGCCTGTGTCATTGCAACCCAAGTTGCGTCTAAACGATTTCGGTAAGTAACACCATATTCGTATTGATGTGGCCACTGCAACCAAGTTCCCTCATGCAGAAGTTCTTCGCTTGGCATGGTGTAGGTTTGTGCAAATGATGTCATTGTCATCGTGAGTAGAACTATAGTTGTAGTAATGCGTTTCATTTTATTCATTTTTCATTTTTGTCGGTTTAGTATTGTCGGGTCTGTCTCAACGGCATTGCAGGTAACGCCTCGCAGCTTAGCACTGTTGCGGCCCCGAAGTGTTAATTTGTTGTTTTATTGCAAATTTAAACAAAAAATCTAATCTTTTACAAAAGATAATTCCGCAATGGGGCTAAGGTGCTGTTACCAACTGGCCGTCTTCAGCCTGACCGATTTATCAGTTTAGTAGCAAACTTTAAAAGTTGAGTTGCTCGTCATTTGATAACTCCAATAGTAAGAAAACTAGCACTGGAAACATTAAAATCCAATATTGCGGAATGAAGTTCCGCTTATACATGTTTAGTTATTTATATCCCCACTTTTATTCCGCTTACACATAAATACTGACCAGTGCGGACGAGCAATCAATTTTGAAATTTTGTACTATTTTCTCGGCTTGTTGGTAACGGTTGCAGCTTGGCATTGTAGCGGGATTATGAAAAACCACCAC
>CAZOHR010000545.1:0-1983 GCA_964579045.1 uncultured Bacteroidales bacterium
CGAGTAACTACAATGTTGTTATCGCGGCCAAGTGAGATGTTCAAAGTGTCGCTAGTTGTGTTTACATCAATAAACGATTCACCAGTAAATGTTCCTTGGTAATAAATTCCAGCTTTTCCAGAGAGTAAATTTAATTCGCTCCAATCAATAATTTCGGCAGTTAAAAACACATCCTTGTCTATCTTTGGAACAGCATGGTAAATGTAGTTTACAGGAAAACTTACTTCCTTTATTTTCATTGAATAATTTTGACCATCCGAAGGAATTGAATAAGGAATATCAATCGCATACTCAAGATTTACAACAGGTTTAACAACGGTGTTTGAAATGTAATCAATTTGGGTAATTTCCTTCTTTGATTTTACATTTACTATTTTGACAGGAGAACTACTAACATCATAATCTGTCTTATCATAGTATTCTTCATAACTAGATAAGAAACCATCATTAGAGTCGGTTATTGCAACCTTATAGTCAACTATCTCAACTTCGGATAATGTAACAGAGTTTGATTCCATTCCAAAATCCTGATATGTCGTTTGATCAGCATAAATATAGGCACCTGATATAGTCTGAGGTGCATAACCAATGTAAGATGTTGTAATATTGTAGTATCCTGCACTAATTGGCTTAATTAGGTAGTTTCCATCGAAGTCAGTTGTTGTGCCTCCAATTAGTTCTTGTCCAGAATATAATGCGATATTTGCAAATGGAATAGGATCCCCATTGTTAGAGTCATAAACATGGCCAGTGAGTGAACCAGCGCCTGAACCTGAGCTTTTTTGTTGATTATAATTTACTAGACCATTTTCTACATACCAAGTTTCAAGTTCTGGTTTGCTTCCGCTTAGGGCAGGATTAGAAGTGGAAAGACGAATATTTACGTTTTTCCAATCTTCACCAGTTGATTGAAAAACTTCTGAATTGAAAACGATTGTCAGAGGTTTGCTTATGTCTTCAACTCTGAAATCATATAATGGATTCCATCCTGCCGATGGAGTATAATATTTAAAGGAGAGTTTGGTTTTGACTGATGCTTTGTTTTCAAGAGCTATTAGAACAATTGAATATGGCTTGTTGATTTGTGCATTAATCTCATTTGCTCGACTATAAAGTTTCTGAATATCTTCTTTTATCAATTCGAATTCTGTTATCAAATCGAGTTTTGACTGTCTTATTTCATTTAATCTAAGTCGGTAGAAATCGGCTGCTTGCTTAATCTCTTCAACAGTAGTTCCTTCATCTTTTTTGCCAAAACGACTATTGTCAAGCAGAAGTTTTTCTTCTAGGTCGAAAACAGAAATTTTGTTTTTGATTTCTTTAATTTTTAACTCTTTTAACTCAATCTGATCCTCGATAGCAGTAATTTCTTTAATTTCAGATGTGTTTTTACCCGTTTTTACAAAGTGCTTAACCGATAATATCTGACAGTTTTCGACCTGATTAACTTGAATACTTTGAGAATTTAACTCAAGTGGAAGTCCTTCAACCATAATAATATGTTTACCAGCAGGCAAATTTAAATCGCCAGTTCTAGTAACCTGTGCACCATTGAAGAATACAGTAACATCTGAAATTGAAGTACCGGTTTTTATAGTATCAACAGTTGTGCAAAATGCTGAAATACTAATAAGAATGAATAAAACTGACCAAATTGATTTCATAACATATTATTTTAGTGATTACTTTTTGATTGTCGCGACTACTGATGCACAAAGTTATTAAATTCCACGTTTTGTTTATAATATTTTGTAATTATTTTCAGTTTTTTGATTATCGATATCGACTATATCCGCCGTAGCGGAACAGATTATCACAAGGTGGCTGAGGATTTTGTTGCTTGACATTATAATAAAAGAGCGAAATGCTATGTTGACAAAAAACTCAGTCACATAGCGCTAGCAACAAAATGTCTCGAAGCCACCGATCATCCCGTTAAAATAGAAATTGCATTTTGTATTTTACAATAATGCAATTTGTAAT
>CAZOHR010000546.1:0-1983 GCA_964579045.1 uncultured Bacteroidales bacterium
AAGAACTAATCGGATAGCTATTTACGGAGATATTACCGACATAATTAGTTTTTCAGTAGCAACAGAAGCAACGGTCAGGTCACTATTCGTTAATCAGTTCAAAACTCTTAATATTCCATTGTATCAATTAATCATTACTGATACAAATGCAGTCGGGGACATTGGTCAATTGCAGCAAGGATTAACTGTTTTGAATTTAACAGGCGCAGAAAGATTAATCGGAAGTATTAATAATTTACCGATTTACATTCAGCAATTAACACTTAGCAATTCTGGAACCATTACCGGAGCAGTTGAAAATATAGGCAATGATTTACATTATTTATCAATTATCGGGACTTCAATTACTTGTGCAGTATTGCAGCGTAATTTAGGATATGCTGATTTCAACAGTGTACCCGGAGCAACTTTCAAAATATCTGATTTAGGTACGAGCGCAAGTTATATAAGTGTAGTAAAATGCCCAAATGTAAATATCACAACAGGAACAATGAAAGCATGGAAAAATGCAGTAATTACACTTACCAGCGCAAACACAACAGCACAGGTAGATGGATTCTTAAATGCTTGGGCGGTAGTTGCTGAAAAAGGTTCTGCGGTATACAATATAACATTAAGTGGCACCGGTGCTGGAATAGCAAATCAGGCAGATTCATCTGCTTCGGATGCAGCAAAAACCGCTTTAGCTTTGCTGGATAAAAACATAATAACAAATTAACATGAACATATTTAAACCAAAGGTCTGTTTGATAGGCGATAGCACAATGGGGACTATCTCTAATTATTTACGACCACAAACAAAAGCGATAATTACAGATTTATCAATTTGGGGAGGTGATGTTGCTGGGCAGGTATCAGGCTGGAATCAGCTTACAACAGAACAAAAACAAGCATTTGACTATGTGTTAATTCAAATTGGTTTGAACAATATAAGCGTAGCAGGTGACAGCGCAGCAGTTTTGATAGGAAAAATTCAGGCATTGTTTGATTTGGTAATTTCGGAGAAGTCAGCAACGTGCAAAGTAATAAGCAGCACAATGACACCCGGACTTGGTTATAATGCTGGATTTTATGCTACATGGCTAACAGTCAACGAAGCATACAGGGGCGAAGGTGCAACACCTTTTATTGCTGATTTGTACGCAAGCTACCACACGACTAAATTAGATGATGGAAGCGGAAATCTAAAGCCTGAATTGGATAGCAACGATGGAACGCATGTACATCCAAACTTAACAGGTCGGGAGTATTGCGCTGATGATTACCGGCAGTTTATTGATTTTCTGTATTATCAAGCACCATAAAAAAGTTCACATTGGGGAACAATTAATGTGTAGATATATAATTCCTCTTTGATAATTTGTGTAAATTTAAGGTAAATAAAATAAAATAACATTATTATGGAAACTTTTGATGATTTATTTTCGCAAGAACCGTTCTTGCGAAAGGGTTAAGTTAATAATTTAAAAGTTGTGTTGATAAATATCGTTTACTATTATCAATTAATTTTATATAATTATAATATTATGATGAACAAAAAAGTTACAAGAAAACAGTTACTATTAGGAGAATTATCTATTATTGGATTCTTCGCTGTAAGCAAAGTCCCTTCTGTCGTAAAATCTTTAGCCATTAAAAAAGAAGGTAATGTCTATGGCAATTATTCATATGGAGGAAAGAAAAATGCTTAATAGAATATCAAAAATAGGGATAGTATTATCCGTAGTTCTTTTTTCATTAGTCTCATTCTCATCAATGGCTTATGCTATAAACTATGGTTCAGGATCATATGGTACTGGTCTTTATTCTGCTACTATTCCATCCGCTACAGCATTACCTACAGCAGGTTCTTATACATCTGCTCAATCAGTAATATTAACAACAGGATCGAGTAATACTATCCGATATTCTACAGAAGCTACTCCTACTGATTGTACGAGTGGCACTTTATACTCCTCTCCAATACAAGTATCGACTTCGCAA
>CAZOHR010000547.1:0-1981 GCA_964579045.1 uncultured Bacteroidales bacterium
TACGAGAATCCCTTCTCTCTTTTTGTCTTTTTTTTAGTCGTTTAGGACGCTATTGTTGTTACAAACATGTTTCTGACTTTATCAAAACCAAGTATAAAAGAGATGATGTCCAATTGAATGAAGTCAGTCCTATGTTTATTCGCGATTTTGAATACTACATGAAGGTAACTCGGAAATGCTGCAACAATACTACCGTAAAGTATTTAAAAAACTTCAAAAAAATTATTCTTATCGCGATTGCTAATGGATGGATAAAATCCAATCCTTTCGCGAATATTAAGTTTCGCCTTGATGATGTTGATCTGGCATACCTCGATGATGAAGAATTGAATATTCTCCTGAATAAAAAATTTAGTATCGATCGGATGCAACAAGTAAAAGACGTTTACCTGTTTTGTTGTTTTACAGGTTTGGCATTTGTTGATGTTAGTAGTTTGAAGAGTGAGGATATAATTTTTAAAAACAATGAACTCTGGATTAAGAAGCAACGACAGAAAACAAAAAATTGGTGTCACATTCCACTGTTACCACTAGCAAAGGATATTTTGGATAAGTACAAAAGCAATCCTTCGTGTCAGAAAAAGGGATTACTGTTACCCGTTTTAACAAATCAGAAAATGAATGCTTATTTGAAAGAAATTGCTGACATTACAGGCATTAATAAGCACTTGAGCACCCATACAGCCCGCCATACATTTGCAACTACTGTGACTCTTGCAAATCAGGTTTCGATGGAAGTAGTATCAAAGATGCTTGGACATTCCAGCATCAATATGACGAAAAAGTACGCAAGAGTAGTTGATGAATTAATCCAGAAAGACATGCAAAAGTTGAATGGAATGTATGAATCAAAAATAGCTGGATAATAAAGCACAATATTTATTGGTGCAATCAAAACAAGCCTTAAGTGTTTGTACTGCGGGCTTGTTTGACATATATCTAACTCAATCTAACGAACAACTAAATTTTAGAATTTTGGGTGATGGCTTTACTTAAATAACTGTATTATAAGGAGATATATTGAATTTAAACCTAAATATGTTGCAAAATTCCTTTCCTTACTCCACTTTGCAACTATTTACATTATTTGGTATTGATTTACATGGGATAGCAGTAATTTGCTCTTCAGAATGTCATTTTCAGGCTATTATCGCTCATTTTTTTGATTTATATTAAGTTTTCGATGTTTTTTCGTTTGAATTTTTCATTTTTTCTAACTTTTTCGGTCTCATGTTATTAATGGAATAATAATTATGTATTCAAAACAGTTAAAATCTACCAAAAACAGCTACCATGATTTAATCGATGTAGAAGTATGGAGGAACGAAGGAGGTAATTTTCACATGAATCGTTTACGGAATTACCTTGAGGAAGATGTTGAGATACTACCAACAAGGATAAAAAAAGCGAGGAAGCGATCAAAGTGGCAATATTTTATTCAACAACAGTAATAAAGGATTGTGTGCATTTTTTTTGGCGCGGCTCGCTGTATTTGCTTTTCTGCAAATACCGTGACAAAAAATTGCGACCTAGCAGCCATCCGGCACTGGCTGCGTGTGTTGGAGTTAAAGAAAAAGAAGAAATATTTACCATGCTGGACCAATCATAAAGCTGGTTAACAATTTATTGGATGAAAAAGGTGAATTAAATTCATTAATTTAGTAGTAGGATTTAATAATCATTCATTTTAAAAATCAAAGAAAAATGGAAGCAAAAGTTCTGGAAGAATTAAAGCAAATTAAGCTTATACTTTCAAAAATAACAGGAACTGAGGGCTTGCCTGAAAAAGAAAGGTTTTCGGATGAGGCCCTTGAAAAAGCGGCAAAGGAATTTCAAAATCTGGTAATAAAACGGGGTGAATGGATAAGCAATAACGACATTGATGAAGTTTTCAAAAAAACATTATGGAGGGCAGGTGAATTTATTATTGAGAAGTTTAAATTTAGGAATTACTTTAAAAGATCTAAAATATTATATTTTA
>CAZOHR010000548.1:0-1981 GCA_964579045.1 uncultured Bacteroidales bacterium
TCTGCTGTTTTAGTCATCTTGAAAGCATCTATAACCAGTCATCTTAGATTGTAGCAGATATCGGATGAAAAAATAAACCATCCTCCTTGAAATTATGGGAATTGAGAGAGTTATGCCAAAAATACCCCCTCAACTGACCGAATGAAGGGGCATTTATGGTATTTTTAGAAGCAATTTAACCTACTTTTGTGGTTTCTTTTTCGGTAGATTGGGAGGGTTTTAGTTTAGGTTTGAGTATCTCGATTATTCTAAATTTCGCTTTCTACATAAAAGATGATGTAAGGAAAACGGCGAATGAGATAACGGCGCATCCCTTCGATAGTATGGGCTGTTCCCAGATTAGGGTTAATTTTAATTTTTTCGAGAGCTTGTTCAATTTCAGATAGTAAATCTAGCCCTAATCCTATCTTTTGCTTCTCATAATATTGAATAGTATTGTCAAGTTCTCCTGTTGCTTCACTGTGAATAATAACCGGTTTCACGAATATTTCTCTCGTAATTCCAATAATACTTTATCCGATGGTTCACCCTTGGCTGTTCCAGCATAAATTTCGGCTAATCTTTGAGTTAATTCTCTATCCCAAGCATCTAAAACATTGTCATCTACACCTTCATCTAAGGAATGGATGAGAAAGTAAGCCAGTTCAGCGCGATCTTGTACGGGAAGTTGAGCAAGTTCTATTTTGAGGGTTTCTGCTGTTTTAGTCATCTTGAAAGCATCTATAACCAGTCATCTTAGATTGTAGCAGATATCGGATGAAAAAATAAACCATCCTCCTTGAAATTATGGGAATTGAGAGAGTTATGCCAAAAATACCCCCTCAACTGACCGAATGAAGGGGCATTTATGGTATTTTTAGAAGCAATTTAACCTACTTTTGTGGTTTCTTTTTCGGTAGATTGGGATGATTTTAGTTGGCGCTTTAGGGTTGATACTGCGCCTAGTGTACTGACTACCAGGAGACTTAAAGTTCAAGTTTTCCAGAAAGAAAATTAAACTAATTAAACATTCATATTAGTGTTTTATGTTAAATCTAATGTGTATCGCATCGCCTCTTCCAATTGCTGTAAATAACTAGAAGAAAGTGTCCCCAACTGTCGTTGAAGTCGTTGTCTATCAATAACAACAATTTGATAACATAAGGCTACTGATTCCTGATTTAAGCCTCCTTGTCCTGCGGGAATAACCATTGTTCCGGGGATTTGTGCGCGACGTAAATTACTGGTTAATGGAATTACAACAACAGTGCTAGTGAAGCGATCAATATTGTTATGTTGGACAATAATAACAGGTCGAATACCGGCTTGTTCTGAACCACGACTCGGATTCAAATCAGCTAGATAAATATCGCCTCGCATTTATTCCTTATCCTCTTGTTCAAGGTGAGATAAATAATCGGGTAAAATACTTTCTGAAAAGCTAATATCCTCTTGAGCAAATTCATTTTGTAACGATTGTGCTTCTGCATCTGAAATATTATCCCATTTCTGAAAATGTGAATTTCTTTGTAAGGATTGGGCGAATTCAAGGACTTTTTGCTGTTTTTCTAGCGGTAAAGTCTTAATACTTTGCAAAATCTGGTCTTGAAGATTATTAATATGGGTGATAGACATTTCAACTTTTACCATATTTACACTAGGCCGACCATTGTACCACAAAAAATGCGCTTGTTGTCAATGCACCGGCATTTTCAGTTTTTAGCAAGAGATCGCACTGACAGATTGCGGGTGATGCAGGTTCACCAAATCGATAGATTACCTTTAAATTAATATATGATAAAAGGTGTCCCACTACCTAAAGGACGGACGAGATAATATCTCCTATCCCCTGGATGTGTACCACAAGGTACAAAGGCTTTATCAAAAACAGTTTTTTCCATACATCTTCCCAATTTCACAGGGATAAAACAAGCGCCATACCTGATATATGCACCAGTAATACCTGGCACTATATAAGTTTGATTTCTTTGCTGAATACACC
>CAZOHR010000549.1:0-1976 GCA_964579045.1 uncultured Bacteroidales bacterium
TTTTGCTTGTGATAGTAAGTCTTTCATCATGCAATTTAATGGACCGTATTTTTCTGCGCGACAAAATATCTTCATACAAAGGACATTCTCATCATTGCCGACTCTATACAGAAAAAGATAGCACCGACATTAGATATTTTGAAGGTTTAACTGAGATATGTGGAATAAAAGATTTTGATACAATTTTGAGCATAGGTGCAGGTAGTGGCGGTCGTGAATTTTTAATCTCACTATATTCCGACAATGTTCTTTTTTATCTTCAGGATATTGATACTTCATGTATTTCGCAGCAGAGAATATTTCAGATTTATTACCCGCATTATTCAAAACTTCGTGGAAAACCTATCACAAACAGATTTGTTACAGTTCAGGGAAATGACACTTCGACATGTATGCCAGGAATGTCTGTAAACAAGATTTTAATTTACAATGTTTATCACCATTTTACAGATGATATTGCTATGGTTAACGAATGTAGCAGGGTTCTGAGGAAAAACGGAAAGCTGATTATCTGTGAACATGTGATGAATAGAGATAAAAAATCTTACAAATTTTGTGATTATGGAGGCTTCTATAAAACTGAAGAAAATTTTGTAACTGACATTGAAAATGCCGGATTTAAGTGTGAAGTGGTGATCCCAAACGGAAAACATTGGAGATTGTTTATTTTTAAAAAGAGTTGATTTTTTATGATAAGAGCCGTAATATTCGACATGGACGGGGTTCTGATTAATTCTGAACCACTCTGGAAAATTGCTGAAAAAGAAGTGTTTTCGTCTTTGGGTGTAAAAATTACTGACGAACTGGTACACATTACTTCCGCTCTTACTGCTCAAGAAGTCTGTGCGTTTTGGTATGAGCGTTACCCTTGGCAAGGAAAAACTTTTGACCAAGTTGAGGACGATGTTGTTGCTCGTGTAATTGAGTTGATTGGTGAACATGATACCAAAATGCCAGGAGTTAAGGAAATTTTAGATTTTTGTAAAAACAAAGGGCTAAAAATTGGGCTAGCATCAAATTCATCTCATAATCTGATTGCTGTTGTTTTGGAAAAAGTTGGGATTAAACATTATTTCGATTTTATTTCGTCTGCCCAGGATGTGGAAAAAGGAAAACCAGATCCAGCCGTATACATTTTTGCTGCAAAAAATCTTGGAGTAAAGCCTTTTGAATGTCTTGTTTTTGAGGATTCTATAATTGGTATGACTGCGGCAAAAAGAGCAGGAATGTCTGTAGTGGCTATTCCAGCGAAAGAGGATTTTGGAAACCATAATCTACAAATTGCTAATATTGTATTAACTTCCTTATCTGAATTCAACGAAGAATATCTGCATGGTTTGAATGCTTAATTGCCAAAAATCTTAACTTTGCAAGGAATTAAAAAATCCATAAGTATTTTGACAGATATCCTTCTCATAACGCCACCATTTACACAGTTGAATACTCCGTATCCAGCTACGGCTTATCTCAAGGCTCATCTTAATACATGTAATATCAGGTCAACTCAGGTCGATTTGGGATTAGAAGTTATTCTCGAAATTTTCTCGCAATCAGGCTTAAATAAACTATTCGATTTTGCCGATACTCAGAAAAGAATAAAGAGTAGAAATGCTAAACTGATTTATGCAAATCGTGGGAAATACTCTCAGGTAATAGATGAAATTATTGGCTTTTTGCAAGGAAGTAACACTCATCTGATTAAAAAGATTTGCAATCGAAAATTTCTTCCCGAAGCATCAAGATTTGGTCAGCTAAAAGAAATGCAATGGATGTTGGGCGAGATGGATGGTAATAGTTTAGCTAAGTTTATAGGAACATTATTTCTCGAAGATTTATCAGATTTTATTGTGGAATGTGTTGATTCAGATTTTGGATTTAGCCGATATGCCGAAAGACTTGGACGAAGTGCAAATTCTTTTGATGAATTAAACAGGAGACTCGAGAGTTCTGAATCCTATATTGATAAAATTTACCTC
>CAZOHR010000550.1:0-1965 GCA_964579045.1 uncultured Bacteroidales bacterium
TTGATTTGAAATGACTTGGTTGTAAATTTCCCTGCCAAATAAATCATGTATTTTCAATACGCTTGCATTTTCTTTATCTGCAAGAAAAACATGTAACGTCTTTCCAGAAGTAAATACTTTATCCTTCTGTGTAATTGTCTGCTTTGTTGCCGATGTGCCTTCAAAATCGAATAATTTAACTTTATAGCCTGTAGCAGTGATTCCTGCCCCACGATTATTCGACCCAATTAATTCATCTGATGCTTGTATCAAATCATTTAAACTGGATGTTCTGTCTAACAAGGTATTTGCCAGACTTGCCGAATATCCTTTATCAGGCAAACTGCCAAAGTGAGCTAATGATATACCAGACGGACCATAAGATCGACAAACACCTATCAGCACCAACTTTCCATTCAACACAACAAAACTTGGGCTTCCACTATCTCCCATTTCAACACCCTCATACAATGCTGCTCTGTTCGCATTATTCATATTCTCGCCACAAAAAAACTGATGTGTATCATTTGAATGCGAATATTTGCAATCTTTTACTTCATTCACAATAGCATTTTTGTTTTGGTCTACAAAAAGTGACGGAAGCCCTGCACCGTTATCGGCAAGGTATTGAGAAAAATTCAAAGGCAGAATCTCACAAGGCGTTATTGTCGATGGAACATCGCTATCGAGAGTAGCAACACACAAATCGGGGTAATGAACTTGAAAATCGGTATTTACCCACCAACCAATAATTTTCCGACGAATGGTTACATTGTCTTTCGTAACAAATCGGATGGAATCATCTTTGTAAAAATGGGCATGGGCAGCAAAAATCACGTGGCGAGCTGTAATTAATGTTGCAGTACCATTGTTGCCTGCCGAAGAATTTACAGTATGCCAGGCCGCAATACATGTTAAATCTAAATCATTTGCCCAACAATTTGTATTCCGCACATAGACGCCATTCACATCATTCTTTGTCGTAAAAAGGCTTTTGTTCACTTTTACATCATGTTTGTTGGCAATACGTAAGTCGATATTTAAGGCAGCGTTGGCATTAAAATCGTTGCAAGTTACATTACCATTGGCATCCGGGATACAATCGCCTGAAGCCGAAAAAGCAGGCAAATTGCTGCAAATAAGTATTAAAAATAGGATTACTTTTTTCATATTCAATTATCTCACAATTTAGTTATTTTCTTACACTCAGAATGCGCTGCATTCTTAACTCTAACGAAGTAAACCCCTGGTGTTAACCCAGTTATATTCAACTGTTTTTGTTCCACCACATTAGCTTTGATGACTGTCTGACCAATAGAATTTATGATATCAACTCCCAACTCTTTGGTATTACCAGCCACCTCAATAGTCAAATAATCTGAAACAGGATTAGGGAAAACGTTCCACTGATTGGCGGCAATGGAACCAATACCAGTGCTGTTGTTCACATAATTGAACGAAATAGTTCCATTGGTTTCATTTTCTGTTATATTGGTTATTGGTTGTGCTGTTTTTTGGCCTGCCCACGAAAGAGAATTAGGTGCAGTATCATCTGTAAACGACCTGTTTATGGGATAACCTGAGGATATTGTTCCTGGGAAAGGAGTTGCATCGCTATCTAACGCTCCGAATTGGGTAACTACCTTGCTCGGCAAATAGGCACAAATTGGATAAAGGCCTTGATGGCTGGTCGTGTTAATATAGTTATATTCGGAATGACTTTTAATGTAATCTTCATCTACATGATAAATTAGCAGTCCATGCCCTGGAACAGCCGCATCAAATCCTATCGCTTGTTTGTTTTCAAGTAGAAAATACTCATTGGGAGTAGCTGTATTAATACGATAAAAACCAGTTGAATTTTTGGTTGAGTTGTTTATCGTTACTTTGCCCGAAGTAGTAAGTGTAGTTGCATTTGCCCAGCCATAAGTTACTGTTTTGGTATATGGATTGTGGGATGCAGGCGTATAGCCATAATTATTCCAA
>CAZOHR010000551.1:0-1954 GCA_964579045.1 uncultured Bacteroidales bacterium
ATTACAATAATTTTCTATATCACCATTTGTAGCAAGTAATAACAAATAATTATAAGTTAATAGACCGAACTCAGATGAAAAGCCATCTTTTGCAGTAGTAAGAGATTGGCTCAATATAGCTTGGGAAACATACCTTGCCATGTATTTTGGTTCCATGGTTAACCTCCATTCATGAGTGCCTCTATTTGGGTACATTGCAAATCACACATCTATTTATAGAATTATAAAGATGTCCATTTTTAAGACAATAGTTTTCTGTGTCTCCATTTGTAGCTAATAAGCGCAAGTGTTCGTATACTTCTGGACCAAATTCAGACAAATACCCTCCATGTAAAGCAATGCAAGATTGAACCAATATAGACTATGCAACCATTCTTGTCATATCCATATATCTTGCCATGTATAAATCTTTTTCGTTATTCTGTAAGTTCGGCTCCAATACAGAGTTCCTCCCATCTTCCGTCTTTGTCTTTTATTTCAATTTTAAGATTCTCTGCAACAAGAGATTCATCCACTATTTTATCGAGTGTTTTGCCGGTTTTGATTTCATGGGTTTTACGATTAAGCCATATTTTAAATTTCATTGACTCAGAAAGTCTTTGAAGCGCTATGCGTTTATTTTGATGTTGACTCCTTTCTGTCCTGCTTTCGCCAACTGCCCCAGACTCTTTATGCACAATACGAACACCGGAATCTGTTTTGTTTTGGTGTTGACCACCTGGGCCACCAGAGCAAAAAGTCTGAATATCAAAATCTTTTTTCGTTACTGTGAAAAGAAGTTCTTTTTTCATTTTGAGAAGTTCTTATTGATAAGTAAAAAGTTGCAATATGTGAAGTCTTCGAGAGCTGCTGTAAACTTCTTTATTGGAACTAAAACATTTGGAGTGATTTTATACATGTCGAAGTTGAATTGAGACATGAAGTTCCATACTTCTTTTAAGGTAGTTTTGGAATCAAGGTATGCACCACCATATTCAAGTTGAATAAAATGAATTAAATTCTTTTTGAGTTTTTGCTCGGCACTTTTCAGAACATTTAATTCGTTGCCTTCAGTATCGATTTTAAGGAAATCTATTCGCTTAATATGCCCAAGACTGCAAAAGACATCCAATGCCATGGTCATTACAAGAATTTCCTGTGGAGGTTTTATGTCATATTGTGGTTCTGCGATAAGTCGTCTGTGCAAGGTACTTAACCCAGAGTCTTCTCTGTAGAAATAGAAAGTTTTGTCAGAAAGATTCTGGTTTGATATTGCATAATTAAAGGCTTCTGCGTTCTTGTGTTTTTTTAAATTACCTCTTAATTGATTAAAGACTGCCGGTACAGGTTCAAAGGCTGCAATAGTTACGTTTGGATATAAATTCAAAACAGCAAGACTCCATTCTCCAACATTGGCTCCGACATCTATTACAATGTCGTTTGGTTTTATATATTCTTTGATTATATTTAGTTCACCAGAAGTAGCTATGTCACTCATCTGGAACCTCACTTTCTTGTGGAGCTTCAATAAATTTTATGTTTTTCAGAACACGAATCATTTTTCCAAGCTGTTCTTTTTGAACTTCAATTGTAGCATCAACAGTTATAATACTACCTGCTACAACATGAAAATGGAGTTCAGTTGCGTGTTTCAGTTCAAGGATTTCGAGTAATTCATAGCATTCTTTATCATATGCAGTTGCAAATGACATAATTTCTCCTTATTCATAAATATATAATTTGTAACTATTAATATTTTGTGGCAAGTTCGTTCGAGAGATACACTTTGATTTATTGAATCTTTCTATTTTGTTGGTTGGACGATTTTGTTCAGGTGCTGGCCAATCAGTATGAAGAATCACTGGTTTAATATGAGGATGCCATGGAAACCGGATATATTCTTTTGGGAGCCAAGTATATGTGATATCAAAGTCTCTATAATTAAAACAAATATCAACTGTATGATCATCAGATG
>CAZOHR010000552.1:0-1953 GCA_964579045.1 uncultured Bacteroidales bacterium
CTATTTCGCTACATAATGAAGAATCTGCGACCGTTCCAAGAACTACGGTTTTTCATCACGCTCTGGCTGCTGGTGAAACTTTAAGTGGAATGATTTTCGCCACTACAATGGTTTATCCCGATAAAAGAATTTCGTCAGTGAAAGTCAGTTCTGTAACTAAAAGAATGAAAGACAAGCGGTTTGCAGCGTCTGTTAAACGCGAAAATATTTTAGAATGCGAAAAAGCAGGTCTGCCACTTGATGTGTTTGTTCAACTTGCTTTAGATGCTCTTTCTCCTTTTGATGAGGAACTCATGGGATAATCAAATTACAAAATCCCAGAAATTTTCAGGATTTACTGAGCGAAAAACAGAATTTGGGTATGTTTCGCTAAAGATTTTGGGAACTTTACAAACTTTATTTGCATTCCATTTAAACTCATATGCATAAAGAATTCCGTTTCGGTCCTCAATAAAATCAATCTCCTGCATGTCGTAAGTTCTCCAGAAATAATTGTTCGATAATATACCATCGTAAGCCTGCTTTTTGATCCTTTCTATGAAACAGAAATTCTCCCACAACATTCCTGTGTCCATTCTCTGACTAACATGACTGAAGTTGTTGATAACTGCATTGCGAACTCCATTGTCGTAGAAATAGTATCTGTTGTTCTTGGAAATTTCTTTTCGAAGATTGTTCGAGTATGCTCTTACTTTTATAATAATGAATGATTTTTCCAGTAAATCCAGATATCGCTCCACTGTCTGTTTTGCAATTCCTAGAGAACGCGAAAGCTCATTGAGTGAAACTTCTTTGCCAATCTGAAATGCTATTAACTGTAGTAAATCAATAAGTTTGTCTGGACTTTTAAGATTTTCAAGTTCTAGAATATCCTTAAATAAGTATGAATTTCTTAAATTGAACAGATACTTCTGTTTTGCGTTATAATTATTCGCTTTAATTACATCAGGGTAAGTCCCGTAAATAAGATAATCGTTTAGGTTCGCAGATACAGTCATTTGGCCATAATTCTCAACTAGTTCGCCAATTGAAACTGGAAACATTGCCATAGGAATATGACGACCAGTCAAAGGCTCACCAGTCTGATTTTTTAATTGAAATGATGATGATCCGCTTGCAATGATTTTTAAATTAGGATTATGATCTACAAGTAGCTTTAATCCCCAGCCAATATTTGGAATTCTCTGTGCTTCATCAATGAATATTCCTGTGTATCCTCTGAAAGAATTTGTAATTCGAACTAAATCTTCTGAGGCCAACACCTTCCTAACTTCAATATCATCACCAGTGCCAATAAAGAAATTACGAAAGTTTTTTTGTACATATTTCTGCAATAGTGTTGTCTTCCCAACTCGTCGGGGCCCAAATAGAATAAATACTTTTCCCGGTAATATGTTCTCATCTAGATGCTTTTCGATATTTCGTGTAATCCAATCCATAATTTGATAAAATCTTTACTGCAAAGTTACAATAATTCTCTTAAAACAGTGATGAAAATGTAAAATATTTACTAAATATTGTAATAAAATAGTAAAAATTAAGCAAAAGATGAAAATATTAGTTGCCAAATTAACGTAAATTTGGTAAGTAGTTTTGAAAAACGTTTCGCAATTTGTACTAAAATTTATTTTTCACAACTAGAAAGTTCTTAATAAATTGTGCTCTTTCTTAAACTATAAGTTGCGATGTGGTTTCTTAGTAGCAATTCCTTTATTTTAAAGTACAGATACTATCAGCATAGCTTTTGCTCAGATTTGAAATTTTATTTTATTGTTGTCCGATAAACTGGGTCAAGCAATATTTCTGGAGGAAGGCAAATAATAATAAACAACAATTAATCGAATTATAGCGATGAATAATCGTCGTTGCTACGCGGGCTGGCCATGGAAAAACGGCGGGCCAGCTCAGGCCTTGTGAACGGACAAGCATTTAGAACTGTAGCCAGCCGACATG
>CAZOHR010000553.1:0-1937 GCA_964579045.1 uncultured Bacteroidales bacterium
TGCCCTGTAGAATGGTGTTTCCATAAGAATTTACAATGTAAGTGTAGCCTTGGTTTCCGTCCATTGTAGGATTGTGAATGTTTTGTCCGAAATGCGTCCCAGTAGTGTCGGCGCCCACAATTGCATACATAATTTTTGCATCAACTAAAATTCGTTTTCCAAGATACGAAACTCCGCTAACAGATTCTACAAAATTTGCCCCTAGTGGATGCGCAAGTGGCTGGTATGCATGAGAGTAATTCTGTTCTTCGTGAACATGAGAATATGTGTATGGTCTTGCGATATTTGCTTCGGTGAAAAAATCTAGATTTCTAATTTTAAAAACATCATAGGATTTAAATCCTAGTTGTGCCGCCCATTTGTTTGCAAACCAACCGTACTCTCCCGTATAATCAGGATTAATATTGTGTTTAATATCATTTATAAGCTGACCCACAATTACATCGTCGAGAACAAATTGACCGTAAATAGCATTTTGGTTATTAAGCGATAGTCGCATATTAACGCCAAGCAGAGCATTGTCTTCAGAGCCTAGATTAAACTCTACCGGACGGAAAAATATTATCGGGTTCATGTATTCAAATGTGAAAAAGTTCTGATTACGGGTAATTATCGCCTCAAATAAACCTAAATTAAAACGCTTGCCTATTTTCCAGTCTAGGTAGTGGAAAACATCGAATTTGTTATTGTTATAATTTGAATAAAAGTAATCAATATCAAAATTGTATGTTTTGTGCAAAGCCCAGATACATGAATATTTTACAGAAAGAAAAGATGTTTCGAGTTTTAAATATGGATAATTTGATGTAAAATCAGATAAAAGCAGAGAGCGATATCCATCTCCATAAAAGTTTTTACTGTTTGCAAGTTCAAGACGGAGAAAGTTGTATGGAGAATAGGTTAATTTGAAATCGTGTTCAAAGATACTGCTGGTTCGGTAATTTTTGAAGCCTAATCCATAATATAAAGTATGGAGCTGTGTTTTATATGTCATATAGTCTGGCGATTCAATCCACCAAGACGAAATTTGATAGCTGATTCCAAACTTGTCACCAATAGAATAATCTAGTAATGCCCCGATGTGAATATTATATCTGTAATCATGGAGATTATTCAGATTAAACAAGTTTGAGACCTCATAAACAGGGAGAGCGTAAAAGGATTTTGGTTTTTCATTATTTTTTGATTTCCACTCGTAGTACAAAAAACTCTGCTCATACTGTCCTTCATAAAGCATCGTGTCTGTTTTCTCGTTAAAATATAAAGGAAGAATTGATGTGTGTCCTTTAATGTCGGTTCTCAAACTATTTTTTTGAATATCTCGGATGTAGTGAGGATCTCGCACAGGAATATTTTGGGCTGTTGTCGTTACAACCAGACTAAGAAAAATGATATATGCGACAATTTTTTTCATCTAATAGTCGTAGTAATTACTTCTTATTGCCGATCTAAGTCCAAAATTAAACATATTTGTATTACTGAAATCGTCTGTTTGCATCTTATTCGATACCCCAGCGAAAATCTGAAATCTGTATGCCAAATTAATATTATAAATAATTTGAATGTCGGTAAACAAATAGCCTGGGCGTTCATAATCTGCGAATGTTACTGGATTCAATACTGAGTAATCGAAAATATTTTGCTGATTATAAAACATGTTTACTGGAGCATATTTCAAAAAAGTAGATTTTACCAGTACTTCGAATCTTTTAAATTTATAATCTGTGATTGCAGTAATTTCGTTAAATCCGGCGCCTGCAGGATGAGCCAGCGCCTGATTGTAATGTCCATAATGCAATTCATTGTTGGTGTGCAGATACATTTCGCGCGGAACACGATTATATTCGAGTTGGAAATACAGATCGTTAATGCCCACAAAATCAAAAGATTTATAGCCCAATTGAATTGAGGCAATAGGGTAGTACTTTTCGTAAAAT
>CAZOHR010000554.1:0-1935 GCA_964579045.1 uncultured Bacteroidales bacterium
AAATAGAGAAAAGTGAGTCTGTTGCAAAAGCTTGGGATTTGAATAGTTTCAAGTACTAAAACCAGATAAACTCTTGAGTGGAAATAACAAAAAAGTCCGGCTACGAAGTCGGACTTTTTATTTTATTGAATTTCTTTATTCTTTCACAAATTTATTAACAAATGGAGTTCCATGCTCATCAACACAAATCAGCAAATAAGAACCTGCAGAAATGTCTTGGGTAGAAATTCCAGATATATTTTCTCCTGTTACCGAGGTAAGCATTCTTCCGCTTAAATCATAAATAACTGCTTTGCAAATATTATTTTCTGATTTAATATTTAGAATTTCTGCAACTGGATTTGGATAGATTTCTATGCTTTTTATTGCAGCAATATTACTAGGAATTTGGGATGTTGAACCTAGATGAAGATTTATTCCGAGCCCACCGCATGAGTTTGGTAAAAACTGAAATTGGTAATCATTCATAAAATTAAACATTGTACTAAACATACTATAATTAGAATCTTTATCATAACCAACATATATTATATTATCATCTTCGCCATAATATAGCTCTATAGCTGCTAATACTCGAACTTGTCCTTGCATGCATAAAGGTTCAACTGCTACGACATTTGTAAAATAAATAGTTTTCCAGGTTCCAATGTCAGTCTCTTCTATTTCAACTGGGTAGGATTCTCCAATTGTTTCCACTTCTTCAAAGAGCTCATTCAAGAGCATTATTCGTCCTTTAAAATATGCGCCAGGCATTGAGTTCTCAGAGATAAAAACATCCATTGAATCAATACTTGCTGACTCAAAAAACATAAATGTTGATCCAATTAAATCTCCATCTGTACCTCCTAATTCATAATTGGCCGGACTTTCTGATTCAACTGGTTCGAATAAAGCTCTTGAATACACTCCATTAGTGATTTCAAAATATGCTGTTACAAAATTGTCGTTATCGAATTTATCAACTTCGCTATCTAACTCGACTCTAAATTCTATTGTGTATAATCCAATTTGGGCATCAGTTCCTGGATGAAATTCTGGATAAGTTAAGTCTATTGTATCTTTGCTATGTGGAGGGATTGAAGTAGTAGCTGAAATAATATTGGAAAAAATCTCATTCATTTCTGGGTCGAACACCTTTACTGAAACTGCAGGTATTAAAGCGTAGTCACCATTGTTACTCACTTCAACATTGAAAGAAATTTTTGCTAAATCTGAATTGAAAACCGATTTTGGAATTTTCCCATAATGAGAGCTGTGGTGGTACAGACCGCTGGTTTCAGGTAATGTGTAGTTAATATATTCGAAAAAGTTTACTCTTGCATCAGTTATTGACAAATCAGAACTATGATCTTCAATAATTCTAACATCGTCAAACTCCCATCCGTAACCGTAACCACCAATTGCAGCACTTGTAGTTTGCCATCTAAAACGAATAGATACGTCTGCTTCGTTAGCAATGTATGAAGTAGCAACTAATTCATAGAAAGTATCACCAAAAGCATTACCTTCAACATCTGAATTAACTTCTACTGTAGTCCATGTTGTTCCGCCATTAGTTGAAAAATCAATGTAAGTAAAAGCTTGATTTAGAGCTTTGTAGTTCTGAAAGAAAGTAAGTTTAGGATTTGCTACAGCAGAAAGGTCGATGTTGTCGAATTGAACATAAGCATCAAGAACTTCAAGAGTTGTTAATTCTAAAATAGCTGAGACACCATCAATCCAAGCGAAGTTGCCTCCCGAATCAGAACAATCGTGAACATATTGCCATCCCATGAATAACCATAGTGGTGGAACTTCACCACCATAGGAAGCACTCGTAAAACCATGCGATGGAGTTGTGTCAGAAACTTCCCATACAGTAGTACCCGTATTATTACCAATTGTCCATACTGGAGTTACTTCATCAAAAGTTACTTCCCAAGCAGGAGGACTCTT
>CAZOHR010000555.1:0-1935 GCA_964579045.1 uncultured Bacteroidales bacterium
GAGAGAGATTGTTATATTCAAAACTTCAGACGAGTTCAAAGACGCCGACGATAATTGCATTCCTAATAGCGAAAGGTATCGTTAAAAATGAAGATAGTGCCAGATTGTTATTACTGATATTTTCTATAATCGTGTTTGTATTTAGTGCATATCTAATCATTCGCAGTTTCAGTGGTCCTGTATTTATTAATAAGCTTAGTAGATAAGATTGAAATTACATTAAATAATATGATCAAAATTTTTAAATTCAAAAATAAAATATGTCAGAAGAGTGCAATAACCTCCAAAAAAGCTTTCACGTTAATTGAGCTTCTTGTTGTTGTTGCCATAATCTCCCTTATGTCCGCTCTGGTTTTGAATAGTATTGCCAGCGCCAGAATGAGAGCTAATGATACTAAGATTGCTGAAGACTTGAGGTCTTTCAGAAAAGCGGCAGAGCTTTATTACAATGATAACCGTGTATATCCAGCAACTGATTCATCGGCAATGAATAATCAAAATGAAACAGTTCTTGCTGCCAACAATGTTCAAAAGAGTAGCTGGGCACATAAGTTAGCATTCTTTGTGAAGACTGCCGAGGCTGCTGTTACTCACAATACGCCACTTTGTAGAAACTTTGATAATGCGGCGACTGCTATGGTTAACCGTAAATACCTAGCTACAGTCCCAGTTCACCCATATGATAACGATGTAACAGGGGTTTGTTATAAAGCTGTTAGAAGTGCAAGTGGTAGCACTTTTTCTGGATATGGGGAATTGACCACACAGGTTAACCTTGTTGGTGGGCCAACTAGTAAGATGAGTAAAAGATCAGGTTTCGTTACCGGGGATATAAGTGGTACTGGAATTCAAGATCTTGTTGATTATACAAGTGGATTAAACGCAAGTGTTCCTGGATCAGCAGATGATGAAATCATATACCCTGCAGGGCCTGATGGGTATTCTCCTTTGGATAGTCTGGGTAATCTAGTAACAGTTGACAGTGTGGATGGTATTACAAATGGTCCTGGTAATGTGCCAAATGGTATCCCAACAGGTTGCGGCGTTGGTTATTTCTACAATCGAAATACCTCATCGTGTGTACCTCGAATAGGCTGTTTCCCTGATATTGGTGTTTACTACGATGGCACGACAAATATTTGTAAGATCATTTGCCCAACGGGATATACTCAGGTTAGTCAATTCCCTGCGTTTCCCTGTGCCATTAATGGTTCCAATGTTGTAGAAAATACCTACGAATTATGTCATGATGGTATTGACAATGATAATATAGATGGTACTGATATGACTGATCCAAAATGTGCCAATGCAGGTTCGATCCCTCCTCCTACAAGTTTGGAGTAGTAAAGTATGACAATGCTAAACAACAACATAAAACTAAATAAAAAATTGTTTGACATTGATGTTGAAAAGAAATCAACCAGAGCCGGTTTTGGTGAGGGTCTTTTGATTGCTGGAAAAAGAGATTCCAATGTTGTGGCGCTTTCTGCTGATTTAACAGAGTCCACTCAAGTTCATCTCTTTAAAGAGGCATATCCAGATAGATTTGTAGAGGTTGGTGTGGCGGAGCAGAATCTTGCAAGCGTTGCATCAGGGCTGTCAGCCAGTGGAAAAATACCTGTAATTGCATCTTATGCTGTGTTTAGCCCAGGAAGAAATTGGGAGCAAATTAGAACTACAGTTTGTTATAACGATAGGAGGGTCATTGTTGCTGGATCACATGCCGGTCTCTCTGTTGGTCCTGATGGGGGATCGCATCAAATGCTCGAGGATATCGCTCTAACGCGAGTTTTACCTAATATGATTGTAGTCTCGCCAACTGACGCTATTGAAGCTAGGAAGGCCATTTTAGCCCTTACAGAGGGTGTTGAAATGGGTCCTGCATACTTGAGATTGGCTAGGGATAAATCGCCAATTATTACATCAGAAGAGACT
>CAZOHR010000556.1:0-1930 GCA_964579045.1 uncultured Bacteroidales bacterium
ATGAAAACAAAATTATTCCTCGTGTTGATTCTTTTCGCAATGCTTTCGTGCAATAATAAGAATGAAATCAGAATTATTTCGAACGGAAAAACCGATTATCAGATTGTAATTCCTGCAAATCCTTCGAAAGAAGAAATTCGTGCTTCTGAATTTCTGAATTACCACCTCAATAAAATTTCGGGTTGCCAAATACCTGTAATAAAAAGCGATAATCCAGGCGATGGAAAATTCATAAGCATCTCCAAATCAGATGAAATCGAAGGAGAAGATTGTTTTTCAATTACAACTACCGACCAAAATATAATTATTAAAGGAGGTAGTGATCGCGGCTGCATTTATGCAATTTCTGAAATTCTGGAAAAGTATCTTGGGGTAAAGTATTATAGTCCAGATTATGTTTTATTTCCAAAAGCAAAAGAAATCATTTTACCAGAAATAAATATAACAGGCACAACACCAAACACTTACCGCAATGTTCATGGTACTTTTACCGAAGATGAAAATTATAAAGATTTTCACAGGCTAAACGAGCATCAGGACATGTTCGCTGACAATTATTATGTTCACACATTTAACACTTTTGTTCCATGGCAAGAATATTTTGAGACACATCCAGAATATTTTGCATTAATGAACGACAAAAGAATTATTGACCAACTTTGTTTATCAAATCCTGAAGTTTTGCAGATTGTAATTGAAAAACTAAAAAAAGAAATGCTACTTCAACCCGATAAAATGGTTTGGTCTGTTAGTCAGGGGGACAATTTTTCATATTGCCAATGCGATAAATGTAAAAAGATAATTGAAGAAGAAGGAAGTGCTGCTGGTCCTATAATCAGGTTTGTAAACGATGTTGCAAATGAATTTCCCGATAAAATAATCTCTACACTTGCCTACCAATATAGCCGCACTGCTCCGAAAAAAACGAAACCTTTAGACAACGTTCAGGTTATGCTTTGCACAATTGAACTTAACCGTTCGCAGCCAATAGCAACCGATCCATCAAGTGCATCATTTCTAAAAGACATCGAAGATTGGGGAAAAATATGCAATCATATTTATCTTTGGGATTATACTGTTGATTTTGCTCATAGCTATTGCCCGTTTCCAAATTTGCAAACCTTGCAGCCAAATATTCAGCTATTTGTCAAAAACAACGTCAAGGAGCATTTTCAGCAAACAAATACCGCCAACGGACATGAATTCTCGGAGCTAAAGTCATACATTCTGGCGAAATTGCTTTGGAATCCAGATGCAGATGTAGAAGCAATAATTGTTGAATTTACCGATAGTTATTATGGAGCATCTGGCGAATGGATTAGAAAATATATTTATGCAATTCAGGCAGAAGTGGTAAAAACAGGAGAATGGCTCGACATCTATGGACCACCAACCAATTACCAAAAGACATTCCTCTCTGTTGAAAACATAAAAACCTATAATTCATACTTCGATAAAGCCGAAGAACTTGTAAAAAATGATTCAGCAGCACTCATTCATGTTCGCACTGCTCGAATGCAATTATGGTATGCAATGATGGAAATTGGCAAAGCCGACATGTTTGGTTCACGTGGTTGGTACACCGAGAAAAACGGTGATTTTGTTGCAGTACCAGAAATGACCCAAATACTGGAAGACTTTTATACCACAGCTCAGCAGGCAGGATGCAAATATGTAAACGAATCAGGACTAAGTGTTGAAGAATATTATCAATCAACTAAGCGATTTATCAACGTGCAGGTAAAAGGCAATTTAGCATTTCGCAAAAAAGTAACGGCAAGTCCACAACCATCAGAAAAATACAGTGGTGGCGATCTTTCATTCCTCACAAATGGCGTACGAGGAGCCAACGACTACAAAGTTCACTGGCTAGGTTGGGAAGCAAAGAATTTTGAACTAGTTCTTGATTTAGAACAAGCAACTCAAGCAA
>CAZOHR010000557.1:0-1906 GCA_964579045.1 uncultured Bacteroidales bacterium
CTTTATTTAAGTCGCCGTTCATACGGTATTTGTTATAGCTTTCCTGCTCAAGCCCATCAAGTGAAATGATTATTTTATCTGGCATTTTATTTTTAAGAGAATCAAATACTGTCGGCAACAGATTTGCATTTGTAGAAAGCTCGGTATAAATTCTACTTTTGTGGGCATAGCTAATCATTTCGCCAAGTTGTTTATGCAATAGGGGTTCGCCTTGGAAATGCAGAATAAGATTTATTAAGTACTTTTTGTTTTCGTCAATCAATTTTCTGTACAAATCAAAATCGGCGAAGCCTTTCTCTCGTGTTAGTTTCCCACTTCCAGAAGGACATGCGGGGCAGTTGATATTGCAATAATTTGTTGGTTCAAATGATAGAAAAGAGGGCAGGGGCAAGTGAATTAAATCTTTATCCACAGAATGATTCTTCAGTTTACTAAAAACACGGGTTAATCTGAGATAATTCAGAATTTTAATTAAGCTTATATATTTTATGTTTCTGAGGAACTGCAAGTCGTTTTTTTGCGCAAGTTAGTTATTTTTTGTTTCGTCTCAACTAATGTTTTTGTAAGAAGAATTCGATATTTTATTTATGTTTGCATTACAAATAACTTCAAATTTTAAAATATGAGAACTGCTTTAATTTTAGTGTCTTTAATTATTGTTTTGAGTGCGTGTAATAATGGTAAGACTGGATCTGACAATACAGAGAAACCAAAGACAGACACCGTTGTTAATACAAAAGAGGAGAGTTTAAATAAACTATCGAATGAGGTTTTGACATGCTTGAAGAATGAAGATTATGAAAAGTTGTCAGGCTACATTCATCCTAATTTGGGTGTGAGATTTTCTCCTTATTCCTTTATTGATGTTGATATTGATGTAAGACTTAGTGAAGAAGCATTTATTGGAAAGATTAACAAACAAGAAAAACTTAATTGGGGGAGATATGATGGTTCGGGTGATGAGATAATATTAACTATTCAAGAATATTTTGGAGAGTTTGTGTATACTGCCGATTTTCTGAATGCGGAGAAAAAATCTCTTAATCAGGTTTTAGGAGGTGGAACTACAGTAAATAATATTGAAGAGGTATACTCAGATTGTGATTTTATGGAGTTTTACTTCTCTGGTTTCGAACCTGAATATGAGGGTTTAGATTGGTGTAGTCTTCGACTAGTTTTTCAAAAGTATGAAGGTAAGTATTATTTAGTTGGGATTATTCATGATCAATGGACAATTTGATTTGGTTTAGAAATAATACTTCCAAACCAAACTCCCCAAAAGCATTATAAATGCAAAAATTAGGAAGAATTTAATAACACCTTCTCCTCTTTTTATCGCTAAACGACTACCAAGAAAATTACCTGCCATATTTGCGACAGCTATTGGAATTGCGAGCATAAAAAGCACCTTGCCACCGATAATAAATGCTGTAACTCCACCCACATTCGACATCAGATTAAAAACTTTTGCATTTGCTGTTGCATCAATTAGTTTCATGCGGGTAAAGAAAAAGAACGATAAAGTGAGAAAAGAACCCGTTCCTGGACCAAAAAACCCATCGTAAAATCCGATAATGGTGCAAATCATTGGAATTTTAAAGTAGAAATCTTTTTTTGTTAACTCGCTACCTGAAACAATTCCTTTTCGTGGAATAAGAGTAGCCACCACTCCGAGTGGAAGCATAAAAATAATTATCTTACCAACTATATCCTGATTTAGAATCAGCACTGTTTTGGAACCAACAAACGAACCTATAAGGGAAAAAGCTATTCCAAAAGCTACAACTTTCCAATTCACTTTTTTACTGCGTACAAAATTAAAAACGGCTGTTCCTGTGCCAAAAGTGCTTGCAAGTTTGTTTGTTCCAAGCGCAAATTGTGGTGGAACACCTGCAAAAAGTAATGA
>CAZOHR010000558.1:0-1898 GCA_964579045.1 uncultured Bacteroidales bacterium
CTGGAATATTAAGCAATTTATTCACCGATTTTAAATCTTTTAATCCGCTGCCGGTAAGTAAAACAACATTTCGTGAATTGTCGTTTAGCTTATTTAGTTTTCGATAAGCCAGCAATCCTGCAAAGGCTGTTGTTGCTGCTGGTTCGGCAAATATCCCGGTGTTTTTTGACAATATCTGCGACGCATCAAGAATTTCATCGTCCGAAACAGTTAGATATTCTCCATTATATTTTTTAAGATATTGCTTTGCCATATTGAAATTTCGTGGGATGTCAACAGAAATTGAATCAGCAATTGTAGTACTTGGCTTACTCACAAATTTGTCAGTTTCCATATTCCGCACAATATTATCGCTACCTTCAGACTGAACCATTACAATTACTGGCATTCTGTCGATGATTCCAAGTTCCAGCAAATCTTCAAATCCTTTATAAACACCAGATATAATTACTCCGTCGCCAACTGGAACGAAAATTTTATCAGGAACACTAAAACCAAGTTGTTCAAACAATTCGAACGAAACAGTTTTCTTTCCTTCAATTGTGAATGGATTGAAAGCAGTATTACGGTTATACCAGCCAAATTCCTCGGTAGCTTTAATGCTTAAGTCGAAAGCATCATCGTATGTTCCTTTAACCGGAACAATCGTCGCACCGTACATTATTATCTGAGTCAGCTTGGCAATTGGAGCAGCTTCGGGAACCATAATAATTGCTTTCTGTCCCTGAGCGGCACATAAACCAGCCAATGAAGAACCAGCATTTCCAGTTGAAGCTGCAACAATAGTTTCGTATCCTTTTTCTTTTGCGTAAGCCGAAACAACTGCCGACGCTCTGTCTTTAAATGAGAATGTTGGGTTTTGCGAATCGTCTTTAAAGTAAATGTTGAATGGTAATTTTTCACCATCAAGCGAGTCAAAGCAATATAAAGGAGTGTTACCAACTTTTAGAACTGGTAAACTACTAAGATTTTCAAAAGGCATTAAGTCAATAAAACCCTTTTCTTTGAACTTTGCAAATGATCCTACGCTCTTCTGTAGTTCCTTATAATCATAAATAGTTTTTAAAACTCCTAGAGGAGGTTTGTCTGCTTGATTTTTAGCACTGCAATCAGGACACAAATACATGGTCTGCGAGCCGTCGTATTCTTTTCCGCAGTTGGTGCAGCGGTAGATGAATTTAGAGTTTAATACTGTCATTTTTACTAAAGTTAGTCTTAAGCATTTTTGTCAATTGCTACAGCAAATATACAAATTATTATTTTCATAAACTATCCCGCGCGAGTTTCTCGCGTGGGTCCATTTCCGCGCGAGTAGGTTGGTGAGTTTATCGAGCCAGACTCGCGTTAATATACTATCCCGCGCGAGTTTCTCGCGTGGATCCATTGTCCTTTTAATTCTCCACTATCACATCCAAAACTCCCTCCATTTCAGCATAATTGCGTGCCGAAGAATATTCGTATTCTGTTGGAAAATTTACAATCCCCGCTTCAACCGGATTATAATGAACATAATTTACCTTATCTCGAAAAATTTTCTGAGAAAACATTTCAATGGGATGATATCCATCCTGCCAGACTTTATATTTTTGATTTCTTTTGAGTTTGAATGCTTCGCAGCTGAATACAGGCAAATATTTTACATACTCACTGTCATCTTTGATTAGCTTAATTATTTGTACAGAAGTAAATTTCTTTAAATCTCTTATTATTTCATTAACTTTTCCAGCATTACTCCTTGCAATTAAATGAACATGAGTCGGCATAATGCAGAAGGCAAAAATTTCCAGCCCCTTGTTTTGTTGACAAAACTTCAGTGAATCAATGATAATCTGAGTGTATGATTTTTTTTCGAACAGTTTTATCCAATTGACAATTGAAAATGACATAAAATATGCTTT
>CAZOHR010000559.1:0-1898 GCA_964579045.1 uncultured Bacteroidales bacterium
GTAATAAACTGACCTGGTGCAAATGCGTTATGGGTAAAACATGCTTCTTGGTCAACTCCGATAACGTCTTCAAAACAGACTTCTACAAATGCTATTTCTGGAATGTCGAGTATCCAAGGTTCTATTTGCCAAAGTCCTGTTAAATCCATATCTGTGGAAGGACAGCCTCCAGTACCAGTAGTCCCAACAAAAGTTGGGCTTAATGACACCCTTACTCGCCACGGATCGGTAATTGGCATCGAACAACCGTTTGCGTCAGTTGCCATTAGATTGATGTGGTAACCACCAGGATTAGTAAATACATAATTCAACACATTCATTCCAACACCGCCGATATCAGTTTGGCCAGCTTCAGAAATTATCATCCATGACCAAGTTGAAGTAGCATCTGATTGTGCATAATCAGTATTGTTATTTGGGTATGTTCCTTGAGCTGTGATCGAAACTGCTTCTCCCTGGCAAACATTTATCCATAATGAATCTACTGGGGCAGAAAGTGTTGGTGTAGAACTCAACAGTGCAATTGTATAATCCTGACAAGGGAAACCACAGCTAATAGTAGCTGCAAATCCTGCATAAGTAACCGAACCATCAGATTGCCAATGGATAGTTAAACATGTTCCGCTTGCTTCAATGGTTTCACCCAAAAGACTAGTACCTCCTGCTTGTGTAATAATTGCTGGACTAGCGGCATTAGGCCCATCATAAATAGTCATCCAGTCTAATGTGGCTGATTCTGTTTGAAAAGCGGTAAAGTCAAGAGTCATAGTGGCTCCTGGAATATTACTACAAATTGTAATATTATAGCTTTCGCTATTCTGGTAGCTACCAGCAGATCCTCCCGAATCATACAAAGTTCCGGAACAGGTATTTATAGTTCCACCAGAACTAATTAGATATGTCTGGGCAAAAATGTTTGTAAAACCGAAAATAAGTATTGCGGTTACAATTATCTTTAATTTATTAGTTTTCATTTTGATACTTATTAAAGTTTTCAGCTAATTTCTTATGTGACTCAAATACAATGGCATAACCAGTATCTCCGATACGATAGTAGGAATTCTTATCATATTTTCTTTCGAACGAATATAATAGAATGTTGAAGTTGCCCTCATCAATGCTTTCGACATTTTCACCAATAGTTTTTGTGTTTGGATCAAAAGATTTTAAAGCAGGCATTTGCGAACATTTTTCTATTCCAGCCTCCACAATTGTATATGAGTTGTCGAGGTACCAGTTTAAATACTGGAGTTCCTGTGGTTGAGTGTTATTAAGGCTGGTAAGATATTCTGAAGTGTATGCTGCAGAAAGTCTTGAGTCAGGCGTAATAACACTTTGTGAGAAAGCCTGTAGGCTAAATATTGTTATAAATGACAATATTGATATTAAGTTTTTCATATGATTAAATGTTTTTATATATCCATAACGACAAGAGTCAACTTTGGTTGGCTAAAGGTTGTAAAAATAATAAAACTTTTTTGATTCTACCACGATTTTGCGGCTAATATTTTCGCATTTTTACTCTGCTATTACTTGTATAAAAGGATGTCATGGATTTGGGTAGAGTTTATTAGCTTACAGACTTTAGGGTCAAGCAATATTTCTGGGGGGAAGCGAAGTATAGTGACAACGATTAATCGAATTATTGCGATGAATAATCGTCGTTGCTACGCGGGCAGGCCTTGGAAAAACGGCGAGCCAGCTCAGGCCTTGTGAACGGACAAGCATTAGAAATGTAGCCAGCCGACATGTCGTTTAAAATTAAAGCATTAAAAGGCCGAGAGTGTTGGGGCTTTGATTTTGCCAGGTGGCTATACAGTTCTTATGCTTGGACGGAGAGTGATGGAAGCTTCGTTTTTCCTAGCCTTTTTTGTTTCGTTTTTGTGGCGATGACAAAA
>CAZOHR010000560.1:0-1879 GCA_964579045.1 uncultured Bacteroidales bacterium
TTTTATCAAATCAGTTTTTGTAATCGTATTTTATCTCAACATCATCACCACCAGTACAATCACAATCATCTTCATCAAATTCCGAAAACACCTCGACTTCCTCAACCGGTTTTGGTGGCCTATACATAAAAGCAAGTCCGATTCCTGATGCAAATCCCGCCAAATGACCTTCCCAGCTAATATTGTTGTTTTGTGGGAAAATTCCCCAAATCATGCTTCCATACATGAAGACAACAATTAATGCAATTGCCATGTGCCTCACATTTTTGCTTAAAACTCCGCCTGTGAAAAGATAACCTGCAAAGGCATAAATCATTGCTGATGCGCCAATATGAATATTAGATCGGGCAATAATCCATGTAAATATTCCACTTAAAAAGTAAGACCAAATAAAAATCTGGATTGCATCATCGTTGTAAAAGTAAAATAGAAGCGATCCTAAAACGATAAAACTAGCAGTGTTTGCGATAATATGTTCGAATCCGCCATGTAAAAACGGCATTGTAAGTATTCCAAACCATTGTGAAAATTCTCGGGGGCGCAATCCATATTGAGATAAACTGATACCAAGACTAACTTCCAGCAAATAAATCATCCAAGCTAGAAACATAAAACTGCTGGGTATTACAGCAGCAAGCAGCATTTTTTTTAGTTCAGTTTTCGAATCGGTATTTTCATTCATCATTCAAAGATAAGATAAAAAAATATTATCATCACGTTGTTTTGCGATGATAATACTTTTAACCAAAAATCATTCTAATTTAAAAAGTCTGCCATTAAGTCAGATTTTTAAATTGCTAATAGTTTTATATTATTCCCTGAGTTAGAAGTAATTCCTCCATCTCTAATTGAACTTCTTTTGCTTTTTCGGCCGCAACAACTGCAAAATTTTCAGTGTTATCAGCGAAGATGATTGCTCTTGAAGAATTGACGAGTAAACCACATTTGTTGTTCATTCCAAATCTAGCAACTTCCTGTAAGCTACCACCTTGTGCGCCTACTCCAGGAACTAATAGAAAATGATCTGGGACAATTTGTCTGATTTCGGAAAGCATTTCTGCTCTTGTAGCCCCTACAACATACATCATTCTGTCTTTGTCGGCCCATTGCTGTGACTTCTCGAGCACTTTTTCGAACAATGGTTTCCCATTTTCACCATGATATTGAAAATCATCAGCTCCTTTATTGCTTGTGAGTGCCAATAATATTACCCATTTGTCAGAATATGACAAGAATGGACTTACAGAATCTTCACCCATATATGGAGCAACAGTAACAGCATCAAAATTCATGTTTTCGAAAAATGCTTTTGCATAAAGTTTTGAGGTATTGCCAATATCACCACGCTTAGCATCTGCAATAATAAAAATTTCGGGATATTTCTCTCGGATATACTCCACTGTTTGTTCTAGTGCTTGCCAGCCTTTAATCCCAAGACTTTCGTAGAATGCAAGGTTTGGTTTGTAAGCAACAGAATACTCGGCGGTAGCATCAATAATTTCGCGATTAAATGAAAAAACAGGATTCTTGTCTTTTAATAAGTGTTTAGGTAGCTTATCCCATTCAGAATCCAATCCGGTGCACAGAAAGCTTTTCTTTGCTTTAATCTGCTCAAATAGTTGTTCGTAGTTCATGTCGTTTTTTTGCAAAGATAAAAGGTTTTGGGAGAGAAAAAAATGATAATCCGCATCCGACATGGTGGAAGTATTTTGTGATTTTGTGATTTGTGATTCAATGTCGTTTAGTTAGGAGATTCGTTATCTGTTAATGTCCTACGGACAAAATTGAAACACGACTGATGTTCTTTTTTACTGACGTTAAAGCCCGCTGGGCTATAACTTTTTTTGCCCGTAGACATAAACAATCTGATTATCAACCA
>CAZOHR010000561.1:0-1876 GCA_964579045.1 uncultured Bacteroidales bacterium
TAAACAAAGAAGGTATTTTACCTAACGATGATGAGTTACCAATGATTCTTGACAGAGTATATCCTTGTCACGAAATCGTTAAGATTGACTATTTTCTCCCAGGCTGCGCGCCAAGAGCTGATTTAATCTGGAATGCACTTGTTGCTCTTCTTACAGGCAGCGAGATGGACCTTCCTTATGAAGTAATTAAATTTGATTAATTTTAAAAAGTATATACGATGTCAAAAAAAATAACAATAGAACCCGTAACCCGAGTAGAAGGGCACGGAAAAGTTACAATTAAGTTTGACGACGCAGGAAATGTAGAACAATCAAGATTACATATTGTTGAGTTTCGCGGATTCGAACGTTTTGTACAAGGAAGACCTTACTGGGAAGCACCAGTATTGGTTCAGCGTTTGTGCGGTATATGTCCTGTTAGTCACCATTTGGCTGCTGCTAAAGCATTAGACGTAATTGTTGGTGCTGGCACTGGAACTGGTTTAACTCCAACAGGAGAGAAAATGAGAAGATTGATGCATTATGGTCAGTTCTTCCAGTCTCACGTTTTACATTTCTTCCACCTCGTTTCTCCAGATCTATTATTCGGCGTTGATGGTGACCCAGCTCTCAGAAATGTTGTTGGTGTTGCTATCAAACATAAAGACCTTGCTGTAATGGGCGTTATGATGCGTAAATTCGGTCAGGAAATTATCGCTGCAACTGCTGGTAAAAAAGTTCACGGAACAGGTGCTATACCTGGTGGTATCAACAAATTCTTGTCAATCGAAGAAAGAGATTCTTTCCTACATGGAGCCGATCCTCTTAACGCTGACAAGATGATTGAATGGGCTCAGGCTGCACTCGATTTCTTGAAAGATTATCATCAAAAAAATACTAGCTTCATCGACAATTTCTCAGTATATGATTCAAATTACTTGAGTTTAGTTCGTAAAGATGGTGCTTTGGATTTATATCATGGTGTTCTTAGAGCTGTTGATGCAAACGGTAAGAAGGTTCTTAACGATGTTGACTATCAGGAATATGACAAATACATCAGCGAAGAAGTTCGCGCATGGAGTTATATGAAATTCCCTTACCTAATTGACCAAGGTAAAGAAAACGGTTGGTACAGAGTTGGTCCATTGGCACGTTTAAATGTTTGTGATTTTATTCCAACACCAATGGCTCAGAAAGAATTCGAAATTTACAAAGCATATACACACGGAAAACCAAACAATATGTGTATGCATAATCACTATGCTCGTTTGATCGAATGTCTCCACGCTGCTGAAATGATCAAGATTTTACTTAACGATCCTGATTTATTAAAAGGTGAATTAACAACCAAAGGAACAAAAGTTAACAGAGGTGTTGGTCTTGTTGAAGCTCCACGCGGAACTTTATTCCACCACTACGAGATTAACGAAAACGATCAGATTACAAAAGCTAACCTTATTGTTTCTACAACTAACAATAATGAGCCAATGAATCGCGCCGTAAACAATGTAGCAAAAAGCTATATGAACGGTAAAGAAACTATCACCGAAGGTATGATGAACGCAGTAGAAGTTGCAATCCGTGCTTATGACCCATGTCTAAGTTGTGCAACTCATGCTTTGGGCAAAATGCCTTTAGAAGTTACGCTTCTCGATTCAAACGAAAATGTAATTGATAAAAGAAAATCATAAATGATTGCTGAAAAGAAAACTTTGCTGTATGGATATGGCAATCCTGGCAGACAGGACGACGGACTCGGAAACGAATTCATCGAACTGATGGCAAAATGGATTGAAGAGAACGGGATTGAAGGAGTTTATACTGATAGCAATTACCAATTAAACATCGAAGACGCAGACACAATATCCGATAAGGATATTGTTGTCTTCGTTGATGC
>CAZOHR010000562.1:0-1867 GCA_964579045.1 uncultured Bacteroidales bacterium
CACAGCAGTTGAAGTATCATATTCAAACCTCCGGTCGCTCATTGCATGCTCAGGAAATTGGTTTCAATGATATTCGCACAACCTTGCAGGCACTTTACGCCATTTACGATAATTGCAATTCTCTTCATACCAATGCTTATGATGAGGCCATTACAACTCCAACTGAGGAATCTGTTCGCAGAGCGATGGCAATTCAGATGATAATAAATCATGAGCTTGGTTTGGCAAAAAACCAGAATGCGTTACAAGGTTCTTTTATAATTGAAGAACTTACAGATTTGGTTGAAGAAGCAATTTTGGCTGAATTCGACCGCATTTCTGAACGTGGAGGTGTGCTTGGTGCCATGGAAACCACATACCAGCGCAGCAAGATACAGGAAGAATCTTTGTATTACGAAACTCTGAAACATACCGGCGAGCTTCCAATAATGGGTGTAAATACTTTCCTCTCCTCAAGCGGTTCACCGACAACTATTCCCGGAGAAGTTATTCGTGCTACTGAAGAAGAAAAAGAATACCAGATAGAAATGCTGAAACAACTTCACAAAACACATGCTGATATTACACCGGCTTTGCTTGAAGAATTGAAATTAGCAGCGATTAATAATCAGAATATTTTTGAAAAACTGATGGAAGTTGCTAAGTACTGTTCTATTGGTCAGATAACAACTTCGTTGTACGATGTTGGCGGACAATACCGGAGAAATATGTAGTTGTTAATTTTCTTTTGTGCCATTATATTGCCAGGTAGCACCACCTCCTAAACCTCCACTGTGTCTTGTTATTAGCAAATTATCATTTGTAAACTGAATCTTGATGAAATTGTGAATATAGCCTTCAGTATATTCTTTTTCTTTCCAGAGAGAATCTATATGAATTTTATAGTCCAGAACTTTTACAAATTCTCCTTCTCTTTCAACAACAACAGATTCATTGTATGAAGTATCAGTAATTGTTGATGCGCCAACCCAATAATTGTAATGAACTTCGCAATTATAAGTTCCTGATAACTTTTTTACATGATACTTGTCGCAGCTATTCAAAACTATTCCAGCCGATATGAGGAATAATAATACTAGGAGATTTGATGCTTTATTCATTATGTCTTGTTTTACCAAATTTACATAATTTTAAACAGATATCAAAAAGTTTTTTGTAAATGATTCAAATGGTCTTTAAGCTGCTTTACGGTTTTCTAAAATTGTATCCGAGACCAACTCCCAGTGTGTAGCGCGTTGAAATCCCAATTGTTGGATAACCTCTTCTGTCAAACACAGCCCACAAACCCGGCGAGAAATTACCTATTTTGATAAGTCCGGGATAAACATTTGCATTTATAAAATAATCGCTCACATCACTTACCTGTATAGATGCAAGCAATGAATTATTTTTATCATAAAATATTCCGAAGCTTAATGGTGTAGTAACTGATACCTGTCTGGCAACTTCTGAAAGCAAATATCTCTCGCCAGATCGCACTCCTGCGCTAACAGATACAGCAGCTCCATTTGGAAACTTCCATGAAAAACCCGCCAAAGAACCCATTCCCAATCTTGTAAACAATGACAATCTGCGTTCGAAAGGTAATTCCCATTTCAGGGAATAATATTGTCCGCAGTTATGCAAAGCGAAATCAGTAAATGTGATTGATGGTTGCATACTCCAGTCAGCCATGTGGAGTTTCTGGCTGAAGAACCTTTGAACTTTCTCTGAACTGAACAAAGCAACACCTGCAAAGTTAAAAATATAAACATCTGGAATGGGATCGCTGTTACTGCCGATATAGCCGTTGTTTTCGACAGCCTCGTTTATGAGATCGGCGGCCATCAGTGTAATAAAACCAAAGACTTTGGGATATTTAACATTA
>CAZOHR010000563.1:0-1850 GCA_964579045.1 uncultured Bacteroidales bacterium
TCGAATTCGATAAAACCAGAATCAATAAAGTTTTTATAAACATCTACCAATGAAACATCGCCGATAAAAGCGACCTTGCTAATGTTGTTAAGATTGGTCTTTTCTTCGATTGCCGCAATAAGTTTATTTACATCATAACCACTTCTGTTGCTTCCAGCAACTATTCCGGTTGACATTAAATCTTGGCGAAGTTGCTCTGGTTTAATGTTAAGAACCCTAGCTAAATCATTAGAAAATACATGTGGTTTGTCCATGTACTGATATTTCAGCAATTCGCGCCGGCAATGGATAAGTCTTTCAACTGTTTTTTCGGATAAACTCATATTGCAAATATAGTAAACTTATAAACCTAAAAACTGAATTGCCATTCCACTAGCGAAAATTGTGAATCCAGCAATTGCATGAACGTATTTTTCGAGTTTATCAGTTTTAATAATCTTAATTCCATACGAAGCTAAAAATACAATCAAAGTCATAGTTCCAATTGTAGCAATTCCAAAAGCAGAAGAAACCAAAACCGTTCCCATTATAGAGCTATTAGCAGCTGGATACATTAAAAGTGGAACAAGAGGTTCGCATGGACCAAGAAGGAATATCGTGAATAATATCCAAGGAGTAATATTTGGTTTATGCTTATGACTGTGTTCCTGCTCATGTTCATGTTCGTGATCATGCACCTTACCACCTTTATGAAAATGCAAATGAGTATGCTTTTTGTTTCTTAAGGCGCGATAAAGTCCCCAAACCATATAAACAAATCCGAAAATTATAAAAGCCCAAGCGGCAACGCTTCCACGATGTCCTTCAAACATTTCTATCTTCGAAATAGCTATCCCAGCACCAATACCAATAAAGCCTACAACAACCGAGCTTAATATATGACCTAAACCACACAAAGCCGTAATCATAAGTGTTCTTCGCATTGTCCAGTTTCTAGCTTTTGACATTACGATAAATGGCAAATAGTGGTCAGGACCAATTACTGTATGGACAAAACCTAGTGTAATTGCAGTGATGATAAGTACATTTATTCCGTCCATAAACTATTTACTTAGATTATTCCTCAACCATTGATACCACTTATCCATTCCTTCACCGGATTTAACCGAAACTTCGATAAATTCGAGATGATGATTTACCTGTTTTGCGTAATTCTTTAGTTTTTCCACATCAAAATCAAGATAAGGCAATAAATCAATTTTATTAATGATGCAAATATTTGATGTCGCAAACATAGCAGGATATTTTATCGGTTTGTCTTCTCCTTCGGTTACACTAATTACCACAACTCTTTTTGATTCTCCTAGGTCGAACATTGCGGGACAAACAAGATTTCCTACATTTTCGATAAAGAGAACTGAGTTTTCTTTAACTTCGAGAGCTTTAACTGCTCTATTAACCATGTCTGCATCGAGATGACAACCCTGACCAGTATTTATTTGGATAGCTGGAGCACCTGCTGCCAGAATCCTTTCTGCATCGTTCATTGTTTGCTGATCACCTTCAACAATAAAAAAGTCGAATTCTGTTTTCTTTTCTTTGATTGTTCTTTCCAATAAACTTGTTTTACCCGAGCCTGGTGAACTTACAAGATTTATTGATAGAATATTTTTTGCTTCGAAATAGCCACGATTTCTCTCAGCCAATAAATCATTTTTACGAAGTATATCTTGTTCGATTTTTATTTCAATCGCATGAGAGTGTTCGTATGAATTCCCGTGGTCATGGTTATGCGAGTGAGTATGTCCGTGATCATGCGAATGGTCATGGTTTTCGCTGTGTCCGTGATTTCCATCATGGTCGTGGTCATGCACGTGTGTTGTTCCGTCGGCATGAACGTGAGAGTGTTT
>CAZOHR010000564.1:0-1847 GCA_964579045.1 uncultured Bacteroidales bacterium
AGTCCAAAAAGTTGATTATAACCAGTAAATGTAAGGGTTTGAGGTTTATCCTTTGGATTATGATAGTATGTCTTCCCTCCCATTGTATAAATAAAAATCGCAGGTACTCCCATTTCATGGAAAGGATAATGGTCGCTATTTGCAGCTTCTCCACGGGCTTTCATTACCGTAAAATATTCATTATCAACATTTAATTTTTCAAATTCAGACCATATATCTTTATATTTTTCTGCCGCTCCGTTAACCATCGTTATACCTTCATCGCCAGTTCCAACCATATCGAGATTAATTACAGTTTTGATTTTCTCCAAATCGAACATTGGGTTAAGAACATAATATAAAGAACCGAGTAAACCAGCTTCCTCACCATAAAAAAGCATAAAGACTATCGAATATTCAGGTTTGTTCTTTGAGTAGTATTCTGCAAGGTCGAGGACCATCGCCGTTCCACTAGCATTATCTTGGGCTCCTGGAATATAAACATTCTTACCCATTTCTCCAAGGTGGTCGTAGTGAGCAGTAAAAACAATAAACTCTTCTTTTTCGCCTTCGATATATCCAATTACATTTTTTGCTTCAAATTCTTGCAGATACTCTGACTTTACCGACAAACTGATATTTTCCGAGTTTCTGTTAAAAGATTCCCTTTTTATTTTAATAACTGGGTAAGCCTGAACCTTAGTGCTAACAGACCACATAAGTTCTTCGGGAATTAATTCAACAACACACCCAAACCACTTATTCTGCCGCATAATATTAATGTGAAACATCTTGATGTTGATATTTTGAGTCTGAGCATAATCAATAACAAGAGCTTTTTCCTTAAAATCTTGAGACTTAAGTAAACCAGCAAATCTTAATGTATCATTAAGCAATAATGAGTCGGGAAGATAAATACTATATTTTTTATTGGTCGAAGGAGTCGCTGGTCCAATAAGATAATCAACTCCTGGAACCATCTTTTTACCGTCAACTTTAACTATGAGCTTTCCAGAGAACGTGTTTACATTATACTTAAAAATCTGAAAGTAAGATTCGTCAAAAGTCTTTAGCCCAAAACTTTTCATCTCTTCTGCCAGATAGTCAGCAGCAATGCCCGCACCATTATTTGTATAGCCTCTGCCATGAAATTCGGGAGATGCAAGTTTTTCGATTCTAAGCTTTGTCTTCTCAATATCTTGGGCATTAAGAATGCTAGTGAATAGCGAAATAAGAACAATTAAGGTTAAAGAAATTTTAAGCATATCTTCTTTTAACGATATTTACAAAAGTACTAACTGTATTTTGCGACTCATCCCATTTGAATTTAGTAATCAGATAATCGTGAGCTTCTGAGTATGATGTTAATGAATTAAGATGAGCAATTGTTTCTTCAAAGGTTTCATTGTTACCACCAAACAGTTCTCTAATAAACAAAAATCTATCACCTACTCCGATTGCAGATTTAATATCAGTAACAGGTTTATATCTTCCAGAAATGTCACCCGAAGTGTTTCTTGCTGCCAACATCTCATTTAGAGATGTTTTGTTTTGACCTAATTGCTCTCCAATAGTTTTTACGCCATTGCCACTCGCAGGGAATAATGATGCCTGTTCAACAACAGGTTTCTTAATCTGAGGTTCTTCTCGCTTTATTATTGGCTCTTCAATAGGTTTAATAATTGTTTCAACTTTTACTTCTTCAACTTTTAGTTCTTCAACATTTACAACTTGTTCTGTCTCAGCGATGGGCTCATCATCATCAAAACTATCAGCAAACTCTACGACAAACTCATCAATTATTTCAGGAGCAATCTCTACTGGAACTTCTACAACTTCTGGAATTGCAACCACCTCTGGTTCTTGTA
>CAZOHR010000565.1:0-428 GCA_964579045.1 uncultured Bacteroidales bacterium
TTGTAGAGTTTGATCGAATCTTTTGCAAAATTCTGGGCAGATAGATTTATTGCAATTGCTGAAAGACAGATGAAACCAAGAATTCTATATGATGATTTCATTCTTAAATTTGTATTTATTATGTGTATTGCAGTTATTCTGTTTTTTCTTCACTCGCTTGCCTTAATTTATCTATCTGTTTCTGCAAATCTTCAATCATTACTTGCTGCTCCTTTATTGCTTCGATAAGATATGGTATAAGTCCGTCATAATTAACATACATACCATCTTCGCCATGTTGGTCAACGATTTCTGGCATTACTGCATAAACCTCTTGTGCAATTACTCCTGATGTAGGTTTTGGACTTTGAGCTTTTTCGATTTCTTCTTTATGTAATTTAAACTCGAAGTTGTAACCGGTTAATTGGAGTACTTTGGGTAAGGCTCCT
>CAZOHR010000565.1:438-1846 GCA_964579045.1 uncultured Bacteroidales bacterium
TTTTTGTTTATGTCGGATGGATTGTAATATGCTCCATTATAATCAAAATAGGTTTTTAGAACCATTCCATCTTCGTCATAAAATCTCACTAAATCAACATCTCCAGGACTCCAAATATTAGCATTATCACCATTCGCTTGAAATCCTCCACTTTCGGAATATGCATTTTCGATTAAAACACCAGTATTAGCAAATGCAAAACCAGCTGCTTGACTAAATTGCCCAACATTTGTGTATTTGAACACAGAATTTTGGCTTCCTGTAAATACTTGTGCATCTGCTCTCATGGTACCAGCAGTATAAACATCTTTATTATTGTATGCTCTTATCCATTGCGCGTCAGACATGTGCCATCCTCCACCCCAGGTTTCGCTGTACCAACCTGCATCACCACTAGATCTTAGCCAACCACCATTTGCGTAAACATCACCAGTAACATGAAGTTTGTAACTCGGAGTTTGTGTTCCAACCCCTAAATTTCCATTAAAAAACCCTGTTCCATTTGTAGCTATCCATGACTGAATTGTACTTTGTGTTTGAACCTGTATAGCCTTATGTGCTAAATCTCCAGAAGAGCTGTTGTCGTCAGTAAGATAAACCATTATGCCACTATCTGTATGTTCTTTTATAACTAGTTTGTATCCAGAATTTGTTGTTCCAATTGACAAGTTTCCAGCCATATAAACATTGTTGGCACCAGATCCTGACACTGCGTCATTAACAGACATTACCAATGTACCCATGTCATAATCAGAATAAAACTTTATTCCGCCATAAGAAGGATTTGCGCCCAATTTTATGCCAGTATGATAAGCGATTCTCAAATCTGGATATGGGTGCGACCACGCTCCACCTTCTTGAAATATTGCATATGCTTCATTACCTTGGCCAGAATCTCCGCCAACCCCATAAGGAACAAGTCTTGAGAAATTTGTAACCACGTTTCCATTCATATTCAATGTTGTGGTTGCAGTGTGATTACCAAGGTTATCCCCATAACTACCTACGTTTGCAGTTGTAATAAATTCACGCCATGGATTCCAGGTACCAGCATCCCCATTGCGTGTTCGATATCCAATACCTGATCCGCCGTAAGCGCTGTTTATTTGAAGCCCATAATTAGCTGCATCAAAGTGAACAATTGGTCCAGTAAATGGAGCATTAGCAGAATAAGTAAATCCAGAACGGTTAGCTGTCATTGTATTAGCATCGAGTGTAAAACCCTCATACTGCATAAAAGATCCTGCGGAAAGTCCGCCAACAGTTGCAGAATTACCGGTAGTATTGTCCGATACTCTTGCAGCATCAACTCTTACACCATAAGTGTTTGCTCCATTCCAACCCATTAGTGTTGGGTAAGTTGCTGACCATGCAACTTGTGAGTTGGTATTGTTTACAGCAGTTCCAT
>CAZOHR010000566.1:0-1841 GCA_964579045.1 uncultured Bacteroidales bacterium
ATTAGCCGATAGATTGCAGTGGGTGTTAAACAATTTACTTTTATTTTCCACGTTTTAAAATTGAAATTATCAATCAAATCTCTAAATTATGAATGTTCAAAAACTTATTATTGCAGCAATTTTACTATTGAGTTTATCAATTACTGTGATGGCTCAGAAAAAGGCAGACCTTCGGGTTATGGAAATCGAAAATCCAGAATGGAACGATGGATCTTACATAAATGTTGAAGTGAAAAATATTGGTTCAGCAGAATCATCACCAGTGAAGCTTAAAGTTTGGGATTTGGATATAAGCGTAAAAGAAGCCAAAGCAATCGGAGTGAAGAAACGTCAATTATGGATGTTTGAGGAAAATAGTTCCTATTCAGAGGACGGTTCTTCGGATTACGACGAAAATTGGGAAGAGATATTTGATATTCCTGTTTTGAAACCAGGCGAAAGTCATACTGTTACTGTTTTTGTGAAACATTGGGTATATGACCCCAACTGCGAAATAGGAGCTTGGATAGATTGTGAAAATGCGTTATTGGAATCAAATGAGAAAAATAATAAAGCTTATTATTGCTTTGGCGGATAGATCCTAAAACCATCATACTTAATTTTATGCAAACAAAAATCGCACAAATAATAAAGCAATTATCATTGATTCCTCACCCCGAAGGTGGCTGGTAAGAAATGCCTAAAATGCCTAGAGTGCCTAGAATGCCTAGAGTACTTAGGCTGCTGGCATATTCAATACTTAGTTTTTACTTTTGTTCTGTATTTTAAATCAATAATAAATTCCGATTTTAACTTTAGGCACTCTAGGCACTCCGAACTCTAGGCACTTCCTCTGCTTATTGGTTTGCTGCAGAAGTTGCAGATGTGGATTCATACTCGCTGGTTGGATGCACAGTTTCACCAGGATTCGATTTCAGGGATTTTGAGCTGGCTGACAAAAATATGCTTTGTGAAATGTTTCCAGAGCATGAGGATGTGGTCCTGCTGTTTTCTAATTAATTGCATTGTTTTTAATTGCACATAGTAGGTCAAATTCATGGTTCCTGAGTTTTTATCGAAGGATGAATTTGACCTACAAATGTTTGCAATTAATTTTATCCCCTAGTCCAAACCCAATTCCCCACATCCGACAATTCTGGTTTAAATCTGTATCCGTTTAAGTTAAACGATTTGATATCCTCAGGATTGCTAATTCGGTTTTTGATTATAAAACTTGTCATTGCACCGCGAGCATTTTTAGCATATAGAACCAATATTTTATAGGTTCCTTTATGTAAGTCCTTAAATATCGGAGTGATAACTTGTGCTTTAAGTTTTTCAGTTTTTACAGATTTAAAATATTCATTCGAAGCAAGGTTAATTACATAATCATTGCCTGTCAAGTCTTCGTTTAGCTTGGAAGTGATTTTATCGCCCCAAAACTGATATAGATTTGTGAGTTTTCCAATGTTGAGTTTTGTTGCCATTTCGAGACGATGAGGCTGAATTATGTCAAGTGGACGAAGTACCCCATACATTCCCGAGAGAATTCTAAGATGTGATTGTGCATATTCAAAATCATCGTCATTCATGCTAGCAGCATTTAGCCCACGAAAAGCTTCGCCAATATAAGTCAGTATAGCTTGTTTTGAAAGTACGTCTGCCCTGTGTCGATGCAAGGTCTGATATCTTTCAAAGGTTAATTCTGCAAGTGCAGAACTAATATCCATCAATTCAGATAACTCGGCAACCGAAAATGTGCTGAGCTTTTTTATCAGAATTTCGCTTTCTGCAGCAAAATCTGGTTCCGAAACCATATCGGTAATTGCCGGCGACTCAAAATCGAGTGTTTTGGCGGGGGA
>CAZOHR010000567.1:0-1841 GCA_964579045.1 uncultured Bacteroidales bacterium
TCTGAACCAAAATCATAGGATATTGACCATTTGTAAAATTCTCAAATTTGTAACAGATTGATATTCAATTAAAATAAAAATAGAACTATTTTAATTTGGTTGAAATTCCATTACTTTATACCTGATTAGATGTATACCTAGCAACTTTACCTAGCAAGAAAATTAGAACAAACACTTGTTGACTTCCCTTATTTCTTCAGCATCGAGGTCGGCTAAATAATGTGGAGTTGATATGTGTTCGTTCCAAGACATACCCCCAAAACGGGATGGTAGGATTTTCATTCGGATAAAATGTTAAAAATGCACCCAATACAAAATAAATCATTTAAAAATTTGATTTACACTAAGTTTGTATATATATTTGCATCGTATCTGAAATGAAGCCAGTCTTCAAAGTAGGATACCCCCGAGGTAGCATTGCTACCTTTTTTCATATCCAAACGATACCATCTTGGGTTTTACTAACTTTGGTTATTAGTACATCCGATAATCTTTTGTAATAATTCGCCCCAGCTTTTCCTTTAATGAAGGCATTCGGTTCAACCAATTGGCGACAGAAGTAGGCAACTACATCGTTCATCTGATGAATGAGTGAATTTTTTGAATCTCTAAAAATTGGGTCTTCAATTACATATTCAAGTTTCATGTTTCTAAAGTCACCTGAATATAGGTCTCTCCGATTTGGTACAGGATTATAATGGCGCATACGTCTTACCAACTTACAAAGTTTATCTCCATCTGTATTGTCCGAAATCAGCATTCCTCGTTCATCTGCATTCTGTGGTCCCAGAAAATTTTTATTTCTTATGGTATTCTCAAATCTGGTGAGTAATGTATTCCATGCAATTTCGAAAATATCATCCTTTCGTTTGCTTTTGTCAATAACGACTGAATAAATGCTCAAATCACTTTGATGATTTAACCAATCAATACACTTCTTTAAAATATCTAATCTATCGTTTCGCTTTATCCTGATTAAATCACCAGGTCTATTAATAAAAGCGGTACAATGAATCTCGTCGCTTAGCTTTAACCCTTTCAGATCGCGTAATGATTGTCGGAACGAAACTAACTCTGTCAAAATCTGTTTCCAACGCAATTCGTGAATGACAATTGCTGATAGAACAAAATACTTAGTCGGACTATTTTCCAATCCAGTATCACCACTTTCGTCAACGTATATCAAATACATAGAAATTAATTTTGGTTATTACCTGGACTTCAAGATAAAAATCATTGGTTGGCATCTATAAAGCTAAATATACACAATTCTTTTGGATGCAATCACAGGAATTAATCTTTGTAAATTTAATTGGCGGATCAACCTATTTCGCAACCAAGAAAATTATTATTGTTTACAAGACGGTTAACTTACACTTATATCCAAAGTATAAGCAACCAAGTTTCTGAAACCCTTTGCCAGCAATGAATTCATTAAACCTTCTCATTTTCAGCACAATTTAGCTTTTACTTAGCACTGGAAATGCCGCAAAGTATAAGGATCTGCCGTAAGTTTACCCTGAACTTTAATACCAAAAACTATGTCTCTACAAGGTCAGCGGACAACCACAACCAGTTTGGACTGGGATCAGTTCAAATCATTAATCGGCAAACTTGAGAGGGATGGAGAGTACAAATACTGCCTGCTCGTTTCAATTGGTGTATTTACAGGTCTTCGTATTTCAGATCTACTTCAACTTCGATTCAGCCAGTTTGAAAATACCGACATTCTAACAGTACAGGAGAAGAAAACCAAGAAAGTGCGCCGGATTAAAATCAACCCCGATTTAAAGGTGCTTGTTAACCGGGTTAAAGGGCGAATGGTAGGAACAAACACCGAC
>CAZOHR010000568.1:0-1837 GCA_964579045.1 uncultured Bacteroidales bacterium
ATACAGTAGGTCAAATTTAAGTGCCTAGAGTGCCTAGGGTGCCTAGAGTGCCTAGAGTATTTGGGGTGCTGACCATATATTTCTTGTTTTTCATCGTTGCTCTTTCATTAAAATAATAAATTAATTCCTATTAAGTACTTTAGTGCACTTTAGGCACTCCAAGTACTTTAGGCACTTCTTAACACTTGTGATTTTCGAAAATATCTTTCTTATTTTTCATAGTTGCTCTTTCATTAAAATAATAAACAAATTCCACTTAAGTACTTTAGTGCACTTTAGGCACTCCAAGTGGGCCGCCCCCTGAGCGCGATGCATTGAGCGAAGTCGAAATGAAGTCGAAGGGTAGGCACTTCTTACCTCAAATAACCAACTTTACTTAAATACGACCAGCCTGTTGTCCAGTTTGCACTTTTGAACGCACCTTTATAATCAACATTGTCGAACCAAGGGTCGTAAGGGTCAGATGTGGCACCTTCAACATTTCCTTCGGGTAAAACGTCAATATAATCTGACTCTACCAAAATTCCAGGATCTGATAAATGATTGCCAGACGACGTGAAATAGTTATTTATCTCGTCCTGTTTATCTTGAGGAATTGTAATTGTTTCGTTTACTAGCTTTATTACATTGGTATAATCGCTAACTCCTAAATAAAAGAAAAGATTATTCTCGAACTGTAGAATGCCATTCTTAAATTTTGTGTAAGAGTCTCGATCTGTTTCATCATATTCGATAGCAACGCCCCAAGCTTGATTAATGAATACTGAGTTTTTATAAATCCCGCCGCTACCATTTCTAAAAGAGATAAGGCCATGACTACCAGTAATTCCTCTGCCAATATAAGTGGAATTAAAGATTACAGGTTTTGTGCAACCTGTATATTTGTCGTAACCACCATCATGTTCAGAAAGAAGATCTCCAGCTTTATTAGTCTGTATTGCTAGCCAATATTGCCCAAAACCAACATATCCATCATCAAAATCGAAAGCATCATCGCCACAAAAAGCCGAAATCATGTATCTGCAATTTACATTCCCACCGAAGAACTCTACGCCATCATCGTTGTTTGCTATTATCTCAATATGATGAATTTCTGTAGCTGCTCCAACACCTGCAAGTGTTAGTCCGTTAATTTCGTTTCCTTCTCCAAGGCTAGTTCCGCTGTGTAGAATTGACACATAGCATAGTTTGCCACTATTGTCGTTAGGATTTGTTCCACCATAATCTGCACGTTCGTCAAAAACTGGAATTCCTTCGATTTTATCCTCTCCGTTTTCGGCATTTACAATAGCATTCCCTAAAATTACAATTCCACCCCAAAGTCCAGCAGTCTCAAGTGGGATTGACCCTTCGAGATCGTCGCTTTCGGCTGTAAATATAATAGGCTCTGCAGCAGTTCCTTCTGCATATATTTTCCCACCTCTACAAATTATAAGTGCCGATGCTTCTTCTGCCTGACCAGGTTTAAAGCGTATTACTGTGCCCGGTTCAATAGTAAGTACTTGTCCATCGTTTACAAAAACTAACCCGTCAATTAAGTACTCTTTGTCTGCAGTGAGAGTAATAGTTCCAGTTCCGGTTCCTGAGTCGCTTATGACCACAACTTCGTCAATAACATACGGACTTTTTCGGCAAGAACTAAAGATTGCTAGTGATATAATTATCAGTAATAATAGAAAATTTCTCATATCTGATTTTATTAAATTCTTTTATATGATTCAAACAGCCCAAATTCAAGATTGAAGTATATATAAGCAGTATTGCTCATGTTCGCAGCCATAGGATACCAATCTTGGTAGTTGAGCGACAATCTAACATTTTCATTCATTTGATATTC
>CAZOHR010000569.1:0-1823 GCA_964579045.1 uncultured Bacteroidales bacterium
GATATAATTATACATGATATTTTCAGGAGTTTTAATAAATAGTTGGTCTGAAACAGGGTTAGGGTAGATACAAACCGAGGTCTTTGAATCGGGCTGGTTTATGCTGTTAGGATTGATGTTGCATGCAAAATCTTTCAATGTTGTAATGTTTGTTCCACCATTTGTAACATTTACTCTTAGCCATCCATATAGGCTGTCAACTCCTTCTGTTAAAAAGAATCCTATATAATGATCACCGATATTATTCCACGTGCTTACATAACCACCGCTTGATGCTCCATAATTCGTTAACCACAACGATCCAGAGTTCGATGCGAAAATCGAAGTGTTGTCAATCAACTGATTTTCGTTCAGTGTATCTGGTACATTAACATTGTAAAATACTCCACCTGGATATCCCTCAGATGTTTCAGAATGGGTAATTATCTTTATGTCGCTACGAAGTGCTGTTATAGAACTTCCACCACCTCCGCCACCAAGTCCACCTCCACCACTTGCAGAAAAAGTAAAGTCCATTGTGCCGTTTTGATCAACATCTACCGAAAATGAACCGCCAAGAGTAGATAAATGAACTGCGGCAGCTTCAACAGTTGAATCAGGCTCAAGATTAGTGTAAATGTCATTGCCACTTACTTGGCCAGTTATTGAGAATTGTGAAAATGCCACATTGTACTCTCCGTATAGTAAAGTAAAAGAGATTATTACTACAAAATATTTGATAAGGTATGTATTTAAATATCTGCTATTCATAATTGTAAGACTTTCTACAAAATTACGTTTTTTTCTAATCTGAAAATATTATTTTTACACAAAGTCTAAACATTTTATAAAATATTTTGTAATATTGACCAATTATCAAATGAATTTTTATGTCAACAAAAACTCCAACAATAAGGCAAACTGCGCTGATTTCTTTAATCCCTCAATTGTCTTTAATGGCATTGCTAACTCTAATGTTTTATTATTTAAAAACAGAGGATTATTTCATTTATGGTGCAGTTAGTTATTTATTTCTGTCATTCAGTTTGCGAAATATTCTTGCTAGACATCATAAAGCTGGGATTAAATTTATTCGCCAAAAAAACTTCAAAACTGCAATTGTCGCTTTTCAGAGTAGCGTCGATTTCTTTACCAAATACAAATGGGTGGATAAATACAGATATTTGACTATTCTTAGTTCGTCAGCAATGTGCTACCGCGAAATGGGTTTGTGCAATATAGCATACAGCTATGGACAAATTGGCGAAGGTAAGAAAGCCAAAGAATTCTACGAAAAAGTGCTTGTTGATTATCCCAAAAACGGAATTGCAATTGCTGCTTTGAATATGATAAATTCTATTGAAAATAAAGCAAAGTAAATCAAGTGAAATCCAATAATTTAAGTATTCAATTATGAGTTATTTGAAACATGTTTAGCTAATCGCATGGAGCATGGAGCTAGTTAAGTGTTGTTTCAAAATCTCACAAAAATATTGGAGTTCAGCAAACTTTAATTCAGTAGAAATTCTGTGCAATACTCAATGCACCATGCTCAATGTCTTTAAGTTATAAAAAATTTATAATTAAAGGAGCAAGCCAAAAAAGTGGTTTGATGATCGGATTTTACGAGTCAATAATTAACAGATAAAGTACCAAAATAGTCTTCGAAGCTCCGAGCGCTGGCCTGACCAAAAAGCGGGAAGAACAAGCAGAAATAAAGAAACAATTAGAATTGTGTCTGGCCGATATATCGTTCCTAAAACAAATTTAGTAAAGGCCAAAAGTGATGGGGATTTGTTTTAGGCCAAGGCAGACGTACAATTCTATTGTTTCTTTATTTGCGG
>CAZOHR010000570.1:0-1815 GCA_964579045.1 uncultured Bacteroidales bacterium
TCACTGGTTTGGCTATTATTCACACTAAAGGCAAAGAACCGTTTCTTGACCAGATCAAGTTTCTCAGCGACGTCATGAGCCGTTTAAATAGGGTCTACTGAATAATACTAAAATCGACAATTACCATCCCAGTGAAATAAACTTATCTGAAACCTGAGAAATACACAGATAATTTCGGCGAATTTTTGCAAAAAACTGAATCCAGAAAATTTGGACAAAAAGAACCCGGCATAAATGCCTCAGGTTCATCACCAAAAACTGTAAACCTATGATACTCTCTGCCGTTTCTTTCAAACGAGACATTATTCTGCCCAGACTGAACCTGCGCTTCGCTTCACCAAACTTGCCCTCAATGGCATTACGTTCAGCAGAATCTTCTCGTGCTAGTTTCATCTGCTCTTTAATTTCGCTTGCCTTCGGTCGACCTAGAGCAGGACCGCTCAATCGAATACCGCGTTCTTGGCAGTAAGAACGATTGTCGCGTGTTCGATAAATTTGATCAGCTAACACCGCAGAAGGGTAATAGCCATGAACCTCTCGATATTTTTCTACTGAATTTTTCAATGTTTGACTCTCATTGCGAGCATCCCAACTACAAATATCCAAAAACGCAAAACCGTTTACAAGACTGGCTTCCACTTTTGCGCCAAACTCAACCTTAGCGGCTGCTTTTCCCCTAACTATCGGTCTGACGTGTGGCTGATGGATGCTGACTATTCTGTCTGAAACAATGTGCTTCTTTTCCTTGTGCATCTCTGATTGCTGTAGGTACAGTTGCTTGATTGTTGATAACTTGACTGACTGTTTGTCGGTCAGTTGCCTGCCGCCAGAAAGTTCTTGCAATTTATCCAGTTCTTGAATATTGCGCTTGACGTAACCAAGTTGTTTGCGTACCGCTGTACGGATGTCTTTCTTGCTGTGATTTTTCTTCTTTAAAAAGTTCAACGCGCTTTTTCTTGCTTTCTTGCGATATGTTCTCGGTCTCTTTTGCTTACCTACCTGTGGCTTGTGCACTTCGTCAATCAAGTTTTCCAGCAGCTCCCGCGCTTCGTTCAGTAATGATACATCCGTAGGATAACGAATGTCAGCCGGAGCACAAGTAGCATCAAGCAGTAACTTGCCTTGGTTCTTCGTTGGAAGGGTTGTATGCGTGTAACCATTATCACCTACATCATCGCGAACATTAACATCTTGAAGCTTCTGTTTGCAATAGATCGATTCATTGATTTCAGAGAGCATCTCCATGTCTATGCGTTTGCGAAAATGTGTCATCAGCGATGCATCAAAAGGAGCTTTGATTTGAAATTCATTCAGACCAATAAAGTATTGTAGGTAAACGTTTTCTGTGATCTGTTGTACTGTCTCTTCATCAGACGCTTTCATTATCTGTTGGATCAACAATGCACCCAAAGCCATTCTAAATGGTTTTGCTCTTGGTCCGGATAGTTGAGAAAAATTTTTGGCATACTTTGCCTCAAACTCTATCCAAGGAATCAATTCAGACATTTTTACCCAGCGATTCTGTTCATCAAGATTTCCTCCGAATGGGTGGATAAAGTCGTATATGCTCATTTGACCATTATTCATTCGATACATTTTCGTCCTCCAAGTGCAAACTTTTTTACAGCTTTTTCTGCTTTCCTTTGCACTTTAGTATTCGACGTCAATGTCAATTTTCCTTTATTTGCCAGCGTTTTAATGACCTTTTTTAGTTATTCAGCAAGCCCTAAATAAGTATATAATGGCAAGTTTGCCGCTTGGTGTACTCATTATTGCTTCTTATAGCTTTGGCACACTAGAGCTTAGTAACTTTAA
>CAZOHR010000571.1:0-1813 GCA_964579045.1 uncultured Bacteroidales bacterium
AACCACAAATGTGTCTGCGGAGCACTGAACCGCCACTTTTGCCAAACCCGTGTTATGCCTTCGCCCTTCTTTTTCTGTCGTCAGTTTCATATTTATGTCATGTTGGTTTTGTCTTGCGTTGGCTTATTCTGTCTTTAAAAATCGTCCAACTTGGTTATCTGTCTTTATTATGTAAAGTCCTGTTGGCAAGTCTGAAATATTGACTTGGGTTGTTGGTTGGCTGCTCTGTTTTACCAATTGTCCTGTCGAACTATAAATTTGGAAGCCTTTTTTGCAGTCAATATTGATGATTGTATTTGCAGGGTTAGGAAAAATTGAAACAGCACCTTGATTTGTATATTCATTTATACTCAATACTATATGATTGAAATCATTAGAAAAAATCTCACAGCCTTCTTCAGAAGTATATTTAACCGAATAATTACCGCTTTGCGTTGGATTAATGAATTGATTTGTTTCCCCTGACAGTATTGTGTCATTCAAATACCATTGATTACCGTTTTGGTAGCTTGATTGCAATTGATTGCCGTTAAGTGTTATTGTCGGTTGCTGTAATTTTATTGGTATAATTTGCTCCACGAGATTTCTTAATTGAGTATGGGTTGGTTGAATAATTCCTAATGTTCTTCGCACAAAAAATACACAGGCAATATTTCTGCAACGGTCAATCCATGGCGTAAAACCAAAAGCACCTTGACTACCGTATTGTGTAGTTTCACCATTGGTTTCTTCTTCAACCCAAACGCCATAGCCATATCTGAAATTTTCTCTTAATGGGTCGCCTGCATAAGGACTACCACTTAATGGAACACCATTTGTTTGGTCACTTTGCATCATTTTCACGGTTAAAGAGTCAATAACTTGAGTGTTATTGAAGTATCCATAGTTCAGAAGCATAGTAAGTAGTTTAGAGAAATCTGGCATAGTAGTACCCATTCCACCTGCTATTCGATAATTTGTTGTTGCACCTAAAGCAACATAGTCTGTATTTGCCATTCCCAGAGGAATTGCAATTTTTTGCTGAAAAAGACTATCCCAAGTCATTCCTGTTGCAATTTCAGCCATTCTTCCTGCTACGTGCATACTTACACCACCGTATCGAAATTCAGTACCAGGCGTAAATGACATAGGAGTATTCAACCCAATATTGTCTACTGCTTGTTGCAAAGTAATACTATTATCAGAGATAAAAGGCGATTGTCCCGGGAGTCCGGATGTATGATTCATCAACTGGTAAAGTGTAATAGCTGGCTTGCCGCTAAAGCATGGTAGAAAATTTTGAACTGTATCGTTTGGAGATAGATAACCTTCGTCAATTAGTCTCATAATCAATGCCATTGATGGCATCTTTGAGCCCGAGGCAATCGGTTGATACGTATTGCTGTTCCAAGTTCCCCAGTACTGCTCGTAGATTACACTGTCGCCTTGCACTATCATAAATCCGCAGCTTTGCCCTGCCTGACCGATAACACTTATACTGTCCGTAATCAATTGTGTTATTGGACTAAAATTGAACTGGGCTTTTACTGTGCTACTTAGCATAGCAACAAAGCAAATTAGTATTACTTTCTTCATTTGTCGAGTTGTTTAAACATTACGAAAAATTGGATTTATAAAATTGTCAAATGTTTAATTTAACGGTCTTTTTCCTTGAATTAAGATGTCGTCTTTTAGGGTGAGGCATAACGTTTTCGGGCTTGGCAAAGGTGGCGATTTTCACCACAAATGTTGATGCGGAGAACCAAATTATGATTAACTACAAATGTGTCTGCGGAGCACTGAATCGCCACTTTTGCCAAACCCGTGTTAGTGG
>CAZOHR010000572.1:0-1779 GCA_964579045.1 uncultured Bacteroidales bacterium
AATCCGTTGAGGACATTTGGAGTAGCATTTAATGATGCTGTAGGAGTGGAGCCTCCGCATTGAATTTCGATATTGTCGATATATGCTCGTTTTGTGTTTGTGCTGATTTTGATTTTCGACATTGCTGAACCATCCGTAATTTCGACATTATGAGTAAGAAAACCTGTTTCTGGAGTAATATCGCCTCCAACTTGCGAAAAGTTAACTCCGTCCGAGGCATGCAAAACCTGAACAACTGAAACATCTGAACCGTATTTTGCATAATCGAAACTAAGTGTTCCACCTTCCGATAAATCAACTGCCGGAGTAATTATGTAACCACTGGCAGAGCTTGATCCAAGTTTAATTTCACCACCTGCAGGAAAAATTTTATTTCCACTCCATCCGTTAGTTTGAGTAAATAAGTTTATTGTTGAGGAAATGTCTGCAGAACCTGGAGATGCGTGTGTTCCTTCAGTTATACCGCTAAAGTCTTCGCTTAGACAAGCTGATACTACAACAGAGCTAACAATACCGTTTAAACTTACACTTGTTCCGTCGGTATCGCCACCACCACTAATATCAATACTGCCTGAGTAAGCACCATTTTCTAGATCTGCTGCAAGTCTTACATAAATTGTTGATGACGACAGTGTTGAGCTAGTATAAGGAATCAACAAAGAGTTGGAGTATAAAATACCATCAGCAGATATTTCGAAATTTGCTGGAGCAGCTACAGAAATGTCCCCGGGAAATGATGTTAGATATGCTCCACTAAGAATAAAACTCTGGGCTGGTGATGGTCCGTTCCCGTTTGAGTAAGCGAGCGAGTTGATTGACGATGGAAATGTACTAAGTTCTGGCGATGCTGTCCATATTAATGACACAAACTCTGGATTGTCAATAAAAGGATTACGATTCCCTTGAATAAGAAAAGCTTCGTCGTTGCGGGTTTTTTCTTTTTGTGAAACTGGATCTTGAGTGTGCCAATCGAAAAGCATCTGCAAGAACCAAGTTTCGAAGCCAGGGTAGGTATTCCCATCCATAACAACATTGCCATAAGTTGTTATGTCCTCCCATTCGCTAAGATTTGGTTCATATCTGGTTATCATGTAGAAGTAAATCCTTGCGATATCGCCTTTGTATTCATCAATCGGTTCAAAAACAACTCCAGTATATTGAGGCGAGTAAACATTTGGTCCACGTTTACTACCGTTTACAGAGGTATAGGTAGGCGACGATACTTCGCCATAAACGTAATTCGAACGAATGCCGTTCACATATCCATCAGACGGAATAACCTGAAACAAATCTGTATATGCAATCGATGCTTCATTTGCTGACACATTTCCGCCAAACCATGAATTTGGGAAAGAATGCTCTCTATTGTAACAGTCACCCTCGCCTGAATAGTTGCCGCACTGGTCGGTCGAAAAATTGTAATTTATTGTGTTTGTACCACATGGGATATCGCTGTAAACGTCCCAAACATATCCGTCAGGTTTTATGTCGGTTGTTTCGTAGGCAGTAATCAACTCGTCATAATCGAGACTATTGTGATCTTTAATGATATTGTACAAGTTGGTTTTAAGTGTAGCACCCGTTCCAGTCGCTGTTGAGTAGTAATCTAAAGCTAAATTTGTGCTACTTTCTGTTTCCGAAATCGTAATTGCTTTTGTTACAGCTCCATTGCTTTCATGTGTAATTTCACCCGACACACTGCCTGCTGTATAACGAGCAAAAATTGTTACCGAAACACTTCCTCCGATGGGAGAGAATTGTAATGATGCTGAATAATCC
>CAZOHR010000573.1:0-1763 GCA_964579045.1 uncultured Bacteroidales bacterium
TGAATTGCTATAAATAAAAAAATCTTTGAATATAGATGTAATCATTTATTATTGTTTTATTTTTAGGATTTATTTTGAATAATTTTTGACAAAAAAAAGACTGATAAATGTTTGTTTTATCAGTCTTTTTCGTTGGTTTTGATAGATTCTATTTCTTTACGACCTTCAGATTCATAATATTTCCATCTGAAATACTCCTTAAATTGTAAACAGCAGGTCTTAAGTCTTTAAGGCTTAAAGTTGTGTGGAAGACCTTGTCATTAGAGTTGAATTCCTGTGAATAAACAATCTGACCCAGATTATCAAATATTTCTAAAACGAACTTGTCATCATTCATATTCTCAATAATAACATTAAGTTCATTTGTAAATGGATTTGGATAAGCGATCATTGTGGGCTCAGTAGAAGATTCACGGTCACAATTTATCACTACAGCATCATATGTTGTTGTTTTGCCATCAAAGTCAACTTGTTTTAAACGATAATAATTGTCGCCAGTGAAAAGTTCATTATCAGAAATAGAGTAGGATAGAGGAGTATTTGAATTTCCTGCACCATCAACTCTGGAGATCTCGAAGAAATTTATCATATCATTTGATTTCTCAATCACATAGAAATCATTATTAATCTCTGATGCAGTTTGCCAAGAAATAATAGATGATTCGTTTTCGCACACAGCTTCAAACTTTGTGAGTTCGACAGGTAGTGGATTTTCGTTATTTTTTGACCCGAATGTTATAAATGTTTGAGATTTTGCTCCAAATGGAATTGTTGCAGATGTAATCTGTCCTTGATTATGGTTTCCAATTGCAGTTCCAAAAGCATCACGCCATAATGAACCTGACCAGAATGCAACGGTAAGATCATTAGAATCAAATTCACTTGAACTAATTGTGTCAAGTCCATGTATACAAATGTCGCCATCCGAATGTGAGTTGTCATACCAATATAGTGTAACATTGTCCATATTTTGGTCGGCATTCACAATCCAGTTTTCACGATTGCTTACATGGTGGAGTGTTGCATCCATGTTGCCTCCATGCTCCCACCAGTCTGGCATTCCGTTTTGATCAGTGTAGAAGTATTCGACAGTAGCATTTGTTGCAGACGAAGGAGTAATTCCCAATGCTCCAAGAACTACATATTGAATGCTTCCATTTCCATCAAAGTCTCTGCTATTTACATCTCCGATTGGGAAAATAAAGGCTGAAGATCCTGTTTTAGTAACCAAGCCGTTAACAAAACTATTGTTTGTAGAAACATTAGCTGTAGCAGAATTGCCGAATGTTAATGAACCTGTACCAGAGAAATAAACAATACCATTACTAAATGTTGCATTACCATTAATAATCATTGGTTCTGCTATCGCAATATCTGTTGTTCCGGTAGTTGAATTAGAAAATTGTATATTGTTAAAACTACTTCCTCCTGCATATATTGTTTGAAGAGTCGAGCCATTAAATGTGACTTTGCCAGTGCCGGCAGTAAATGTGCCATCATTAACCCAATTACCAGATACATTTAATTCAGAAATATTTCCAAGTGTTAGGCCTGTTTCAATACTAATATTCTTGCAACTTACCGCAGAACTTGCTGTCGTAGTTGCTGCATTTGAGGCACAAGGAGAATAATCACGTAGGAATACATTTTTTGTATTATCAGGTACAGATGATGCAACAGAGTAATTTGTTCCGCTATAAATAAGCCAGTTTGAAGCAACTTCCCAATTGGTGCTAGTATTACCTGACCATACATAGTCTCCA
>CAZOHR010000574.1:0-1752 GCA_964579045.1 uncultured Bacteroidales bacterium
TGTTCTATTGTTCTATTGTTCTATTGTTCTATTGTTCTATTGTTCTATTGTTCTAATGTTCTATTGTTCTAATGTTCTAATGTTCTATTGCGATGCGGTGAGCTTTTCGCCGAACCGTTCTATTGTTCTATTGTTCTATTAACTTCGTTGAGCTCGCAAGCTCGGTTGTTCAAATGTTCGTCATTTAAACTGTGACTACCAACTGTAGTACTCATTTCGTGTTAAAACTATTTATTTTATTAACAGAATCTCCTATTATCGAAGCAATTATTTCTAAATCCTTTTCATCAATAGTAAGAACATCAATTATAAGATTTCCTTTTTTCAGAATTGCAGCAACAGGTGTTTTGTGTGAGAGCATTTTATAATATAAATTCTCAGCAAAATCAGACCTGTTTTTGTTTGAATCTGATTCTGACAAAATATGAACTGCATAGCTTGGAATCTCCTTATCAGGAAGCGAACCTCCACCGATTTGAGCTGAATTTTCAATGGTTTTGCAGTTTACTCCCGACTCACTAAGTAATTTTGTTAGCTTGTTAGCTTTGCTTTTCAGTTCAGCTGGGTTTTGCGAAACAAGGTTAAAAACCATGTTTTTTCTTAATAAATCATCGTTATTAAGATATGCAGAGCAAGTAGTTTCAAGCATTGCGAGAGTGATTTTACATACTCTTAATGCTCTTAGCATCGGATTTTTCTTAAGTTTATCAATTAGTGTCTTTTTACCTGCAATTATTCCTGCCTGTGGTCCGCCTAGTAATTTGTCTCCGCTAAAACAGATAATGTCCACTCCACTTTCGAGCGAAGAACGTACCGAAATTTCTTCATTTAAAACAGTATCCTTTAGATTTTTTAACAATCCGGAACCTTGGTCATAAATCACTGGTATATTATTTTCTTTTCCAAGTTTACATAAATCTGCAAGTTCAACTTCTTCAGTAAAACCTTTAATTACAAAATTTGATTTATGTGCTTTAAAAAGTATCGATGTTTTTGGACTTATTGCATTTTTATAGTCGCTGAGTTTTGTTTTGTTGGTAGTTCCAACTTCAACCATCTTGCAACCAGAAGCTGCCATAACATCAGGAATACGGAACGAACCACCGATTTCGACTAACTCACCTCGCGAAACAATAACCTCTTTTCGCTTTGCAAAAGTATTTAGACACAACATTACAGCTGCGGCAGCATTATTTACTACTAAAATATCCTCGGCACCTGTGAGAAATTTAAGAATTTTTGCAGGATGAACATTTCTGCTTCCACGGGAACCAGTTTCAAGATCAAATTCTAGGTTGTTGTAACCAACGAGTTTACTAAATGTTTCTTGAATAATCTCCTCACTAAAAGGTGCACGGCCAAGGTTTGTGTTAATAATTATCCCGGTGGCGTTGTATACTTTGTGCAAACTCGATTTATTGAGAAGTGCCAGTACATCCACAGTTTTTTGCAAGACATTATCAGTCGTAGGAGGAATTCCTCCGCTTTTTAATAATTCTCTGTAAAATTCAATTGATTGTCTTATTGCAAAAGTAACTGATTCCCTTCCATAGGAGGAGATTAACTTTGCGACTTCGAGTGTGCACAAAAGTTTATCAACTGCGGGAAGGCTTTTGTAGGCCTCCGATGGTGTACTCATATTCGATTAAATTTTCTCAAAACTAAGTATTTTTTTTTAATTCTTTATTGAATTATAAAGGTTTGACAATATAGAGCTTTTCTTCCATTATTTTGCTGATAATTTTTCCAAAA
>CAZOHR010000575.1:0-1750 GCA_964579045.1 uncultured Bacteroidales bacterium
TTAGCGGAGTCGAAGCCGCCACTATTTATAATATTAATCTTGCAATAGTTACAGATAACGAATGTGGCGATTTTGTAAATGTTCCATTAACAATTTATCCTCTACCAGTAATTTCTTTTACTCCAGAACATTTCTGTCAGAATAGCGAAATAGAATTTAATTCAACATCAAGCGTTGCTGGTGGCAGTGTGCTTAGCAATTTATGGGAATTTAGCAGTGGAACATCTACTGGGTCTCCAATCATTCACACTTTTAGTAATAGTGGAGCTCAAAACATTAAGTTAATATCTTCGAGCGAGCAGTCGTGTGTAGATTCTATGACTACAGAAATTTTTGTAAAACCTGCAGAATTACCTGTTTACTCAGTTGCCAATACTTGCCTTGGTGAGGAAGTGTATTTTCTTAACACTACAGTTTACAATCCTGTAAATCCTGGTCAAAGCTGGTTATGGTCATTTGGCGATGGTGGTTCTTCATCTGTTTCAAATCCTTCGCATACTTACACTGTAGCTGGGAACTTTAATACCACACTGGCAATAAGATATGCAAATGGCTGTGAGGTTGATGCTTCAGTTCCTCTTGATGTATATTATAATCCTACAGCTAACATTAGTACTACTGATGCTTGCATTGGTGTTGGTTTTACTCCATCTTCGGTAGTAACATCTCTTTCGGGTGATGTTATTGCATATTCTTGGATTTTAGAATCACCAATAATTGCAGAATCACCATTGCAAAATCCTGAGTTTGTGGTTAATGAATCTGGTGATTATCCAATACATTTGGATGTTACTACCGAATACGGTTGTATAGCCTCAACTACAGATACCGTTTACGTTCACGATAATCCAATTGCTGATTTTGAGGCATCTAGAACTTGGGGCTCTGTTCCATTATGGATTGATTTTACCAATAATAGCAGTGATTCTCAATCATATTTCTGGGATTTTGGCGATGGAGAACTAAGCAATGAAGAAAATCCATATCATATTTTTGCCGATTCGGGCACTTTTGTAGTTCGACTCACAAGTATTTCCGAATTTGGCTGTTTAGATTATAAAGAAATACAAGTAAAATCTGTTATTCCATTGATGGATGTGATACTTTACGATTTACGTACAGTAATGAATGGAAATTATTTATTGACAAATGTTTACATTATCAATAATGGTACACTGCCGGTAAATAATCTTGAAATGATACTAAATCTTGGCGATGGTAAGATTTATCGTGAAGTAATTGAATATCTGGCGCCATCGCAGGTAATGGATTACAAATTTACTATGGAGGTGTGGGTTGCCGATGCAAAAGTACCAGATGTAGTTTGTGCGGAGGCAATTGCTCCAGCCTACGAAGGACATACCGATAATGATTTGAGCAACAATACCATTTGTAACACCGACGTAGAGAGTCTAAGGGTGTTCCAGCCATATCCAAATCCTGTAAGCGATAATCTTATTTGCGAGTTTATCTTATCAGAACTTGGTGATGTGGAAATAACACTAATTAATAGTCTCGGCGAGCTGGTTTACAAAAACGAACTGCAAGATAAAAACGGCTACAATAAACTTAACATTAACGTAAAAGACTTTGTTCATGGAGTGTACTTCCTTCAGGTAAGAGTAGGTGGCGAGAAGCAGAGTTTTAAGGTGGAAGTGGAGTAGGAGTAGGGAGGCTTTAGTTGGTAGGCTATAGTTGAAAGTTGGTAGGGGGTAGTTGGTAGGGGGTTTAGCCTAGTCGCTCCGCTTAC
>CAZOHR010000576.1:0-1750 GCA_964579045.1 uncultured Bacteroidales bacterium
TGTCGATCACAGCATTATTATATCCTACTCGTTTTATCACCGGGGAAGGTGGTCCGAATCAAATCATATTGGATGAATATCCAGTCAAAGATATAAGATACCTAAGATTATAGCAGAGTTAAATTTTATGACTTTATAAAATGGATTATATCCGTGCAAAAAATACAGAAGATGCAATCATTCTAGGTTTGATTGTGCGGCTGCTTTATTTCTTTCACAAACCCTGAACAATACCGCAGTAGTTATTTTTACTGAAGTATTTTCGACCAAGCATAAAGTGAGAGATTGGATCATTTACTCGATTGTTGTTTTCTTTTTGTTTATCCTTTTTATTTACATTTTGAGGAGACTGTATATTGGAAAACCTCCAGACAGCAATAGTAATAATGATATTGTTCCCTACATGGAATATTGAAAAAGAACCAAGAATAAATTTAAATCCAAAAAATACATATTTTGGATTTTTACATGGATAACTTTAGCAATTGTCAGTAAGAATAGTGATAGGTCCTCCTCCATAACTCAAATTGAAAAATTGGTAGTATATGGTTGACAAAACATTTGTAAATGTTTTACATTCCGGTGTAAAGGGTCTTGTTTGTCCGACGGGTAGTCCTCCAACTGGAGTAGCAGGGAAACCTGTCTCCATGGCAAACTTTTGTATATAAGGACCAAGTGTAGAAATGTTTCCAGCAGTAGTATCTTGCCCACAAGGATCAATTGTCAAAATTAGACTTTGTTTTGCAGCCAATGCGCTTAGAGTGGAGTCGGTTTGTGCCAAAGTGTGATCAATTGAAAAACTGAGTGTATAGGTGCATCCCGAATACATAAGTATATTTCGATTGACCTTGCCGTTCACAGCAATTGCAAGTCCCGAAGTGTTGAACACACCAGTTGGACCACCTTCTGGAATATTAAAGGGTGAGCTGCATGTGTTTCCGGTCGCCTTTACAATAGTAAAGTAGAATGTATTTTCAGGAATCGTCTCTGTGGTCAATGTTCCAATCGATGTAAACAAAACAACATCAGAAAGAGGACTTGTTCCACCAAAGTTGTTGATACAGCTATATTCACAATTGTTGATATGAAAGTCATTACATTTTGGACAATTGCATCCATCTTCGTGTTCGTCAAATGGACAATAGGTTTCAAATTGGGGACATCCAAATTTGTCGGGTCTCGATATAATGACTTGTGGAGTTCCTTGCCAAGTTCGCACCAGCATCATCAAACCAGGATAAACTGGATTTGCACTGTGCATCACCGCCGCAGGTTCGGATTGGTTCAAGCCAGACCAGAATGGGGTCGATGCAAGATTGCTGAGATAATTGGATCCCAAAATGCTAGTAGCTGGTGCTATAGGTCCAGCAACAGCTAGCGGAGCATTAAGACCGTATTGAACACCACACTCATTACTAAATGCAATTCCTGATGCAGCATTGATATTAGGGACGCCGCCCAAAAACGCAGGAGAGGTGACTGCGATACCTCCAACACCTCCAACTGCGATTCCTGGTGCAACTCCCACAGGCTGGGGTGCTGAAACCGGTATAGCACCATAAGCGGCAACGTTAACATCTTGCTGGATTCCATTATTAGAGTTACTAGGAGGACCAGGAGGAATGTAATCCATGGGATCGGTCATCACAGCAGATGAAAATGATTGATCATCTTCACAATTGCAAGATTGACCCGTTGCGGTAATTAAGTTTTTCAGAGACGAAGAATAATTTGAAGAGCCGTTCGAAGA
>CAZOHR010000577.1:0-1737 GCA_964579045.1 uncultured Bacteroidales bacterium
TTGTAGTTTTGGTGGCGTCTTGAGGTACACGAGCATCGTACAATTTAATGTTCACTGTAGCTTTTTCAGTTACGGGCTCCTCTTTACACGATGTAAAAGAAATTGCAAATGCAAACAAGCCAATTAGTAAAATGGATAAAAATCCTGAACCTAGTTTTTTCATATAGTTAGTTTTGAGTTTTAGCAAATTTAAGAAAGAAAATTGAATGAATACAAAGTTGAGGTGAAAATATGTATTAAACTGTAATTTCTTACAAAATTAAAATCAATTTTTAGGCGAATAAATTCTTTGGTTCACATCATGTAAACCAAAACTGTATGACAAATTATTGCACAATAAATTTTGCTATTCATTCTATATTTTGGTGTGTTCTGCAAATCGTCGTCATTGTTATTGGGAATAATTTCGACATTTGGCGAAACATTTGAAATTATCCAATGAATGTGATATGAATTAATAATCATTTCGTGGCAACGGGCAGTTGTATGATGTTGGTTATTCAAAGAATTTGCAAAAAAATTACAATCCTATAAAAAATCAACTTAATCTGGAGCAGCACTACTCAGAAAAACAACCGAATTTACGGAAACAGTAATTTCTATTTCCTCTGCAAAGTTTTGTTCTGCCATAGATGTTGGAATTGGAAAGCCATCTTCGTCAATTTCTAAATTATCTTCTTTGTACAAGTATCTGTAAAGTGTTTTTGTGCCAGTTCCGGGCAAACTAAGCGTGATTTTTGCAGGATTATCCGCACGGTTTACAGCACAAATACTCCATCCCCCATCTGGTAGTTTGGCCACAGTAAGCCTTACAAGTGGGTCGGGCTGGCTAAGCTTGTAAATATAAACTCCATCGGGAAATAAGCGGCAAAAAAGAGACCATACAAAAAACCAATTCCTAGTTTCAAAATTATTGGATTTATCTTTCCAAAGTCCATTATTGAATCCGGGATAAGAATTATCATCGAGCATCCAAGCACTTATTGCAGAGGTTCCAGCGTTCATTGCTTGAATTGCATAATCAGCCATTTTTACACCATAGTCGAAATTATCCATGTCACTAAGTGGTGTCACTCCTGCTTCTCCAATAATAACTGGCTTTTCGGTACCCGAAGGGTCATTGGTTAAAACATATTGATTCTTTTCCAGTATCACGGTTTCCAATTCGCCCGACTTTACGGTTTCATCTTGAGGATATCCATGGTAATCATAAGCATCAAGAGTAGTATTTAATTCGTCAACTGCTTGCAAATGCCACGAGTTTCCGCCCGACTCATCACAACCTGTAAGTAGAATCTGAGTATCTAAGCCACGATTGTGCATCTCGGCATGAACATTAAGTAATCCTGTTTTCCACATGGCCCAATCTATAATCTCAAGATTTGGCTCATTTCCCATTACAAAATAACGAATGTTTGTATAATCTTTTGTGTTCACAAAATAATCGAGATATGTGCCAATGGCTAAAGCATAATTTGGGTCAGTGGCATCGTCAATACCAGGAACTTTAAGCCAATCACGCTCAGGATGCCCAGGTGTTCCGCAACCCCAATCTGTTAGAATTACGTTTATACCTTTTTCTTTGCACACATCCAAAACTCTGAACAGTTGAATCATTTCGGGACTATCCCAAGTATAAACACCATTATTGTAACACCATTTTGTAAGCATCATCACCCTCACAACAGATGGACGCATCCAAGTAATTCGTTTAATTATCAGATTAAAATCTGAAGT
>CAZOHR010000578.1:0-1713 GCA_964579045.1 uncultured Bacteroidales bacterium
CCATAAACAACTGAGGTCAATGTGTCATGATAAACTCCAGGAGCAGTTTGCCAAGCTCCTTCTAGAAAAATACTACCGCCTTCAGAAAGAACTGTATCTACGTTATGGGTGAAATATCCTATGGTATCTTGAATAATAATTGGAATTGTGATGGTGTCGAACCTGTATGGGTCGCATATTTTGCTGATTGCAACAAGCGATACCTGCTGATTACCTGGACAATTAAAAGTATGCTGTGGATTGAAATCATTTGAGAAATTTCCATCGCCAAAATCCCAATAGACTGAATCGGCATTTGAGCTATAATTGTTAAATGAAATATTTACACCTCCGCTAAATGAATCCCAGTATGGAACCAATGGACTGTAAAGAAAATATGCTTGTGGATCAACACATCTCAAGGAGTCAATAAAGACTATTCCAGTAGTTACAATATTTTGACCAACTTTATTTGCTTTCACCTCCAGTACTGGAACCTTGTAAGCGGGATCAAACCATTTGAATTCCACCAAAGTATCAATATATTGATAGGCATTTCCACCCAGAAAAAGAGTATCAATTTTAGTAATTGTGGTTTTTAATTTGAGCACATTGTCGAAAGTACTAAATGGAGTTGCCAGACTCCCCCAACCTTCTACATGATTGTATCTTTTGTAATAACTAACATACTTTGTGCTGTCGCCCGAAATTTTTATCGTGTAGTCACTGCTGCAATTATCAATATTATTGTATTCGAGTGGAAAATTATAAACAGTATCAGCATCATTAATCTCCGAAATTTTAATAATCGGCAATCCACCTATCAGCAATGTTCCACCCAACATTTTATACAAAAGATTATCATTACTTTTTTTATAATGCTCAACAACGTTTGATACTTCAAAAGAACCATATTGCAAAGAATCCAGATTGTTAAAAGCCAAATTTGTGAAATTTGCAAACTGAGTATTACAACCAAAAATTATTAAATTAGTTAAACACCATGTTGCTTTATACCCAGCATTTGAAGGGTCATTCCATTTTATATCGCCCTGTGTAGAATATGGCAGACTTTCGTAATTCCAAGAATGATTAGTTCCAGTTTGAACAAAGTCAAATCCGCTTAATCCAGTTGACGACTTGCTTACATGAGTGCTATCACCAATATTTGCAAAATCTGAGGAGTTATATACAATCTGCGAGAATGACAACTCTATTGATAGCAATGTTACCAAAATAAGGATGGATAAGTCTTTCATAAAATGTAATTGTCGCAATTTTAAATAATCAATAATTATCGTTTTTAAAGTTCAAATTTAGCGATTTTTATTGAATTTGTAATTATAAGAGATTTTTAATAATAGTTAATTTTACTTGGCGTCCTAGAGTATTGCTTTAGCTAGCAGTGGTCTTTACAGAATTCACTTACCCCGTTTTCCCTTCAACCACAATCACAATTTCGCCTTTTACTGTTTTAGCATTGAAGTGATCGAGAAGTTCTTGAAGTGTACCACGAGCGTTTTCTTCGTGCAGTTTAGAGATTTCGCGTGCTACTGATGATTTGCGTTCTGGACCAAAGTACTGAATGAATAATTCGAGGGTTTTCGTAAGTCTATATGGCGATTCATAAAATATCATTGTGCGTTCTTCGTCAATAAGAGCTGAGACCTTTTTATTTCGGCCTTTTTTCTGTGGTAAAAAACCTTCGAAACAGAATCTTTCGGATGGAATTCC
>CAZOHR010000579.1:0-1711 GCA_964579045.1 uncultured Bacteroidales bacterium
TGGTCTCCTTCTCTAATATGCGGCTCAATTATTTTAAATTTTATTACTTGATTATCTCCACCTGCTGGATCATCACAAATCTCGGCATATCTCTGAGTTTTTTCGCCATCTTCGTAACTGATTTCGCAATAACCAACCGAAGGATGTTCTTGTAGTAAAGTCCAATCGTTAAGACTGCTGAATGCCGTGTCGATTCCCGAGAATTCTTCCTTACTCCACTCTGAATTATAATTAAGTGTAGTATTATTGAAACCAGTCTGAAAAATCATTTCTACAGTGTCGTCACATTCAACATCCCAATTAACACTCTTCTTGCAGGAGAAAGCACTTAAAGCAATTATAAATATTACAACAATATAAAAGTACCTCATAAAATACAAATTAATCTAATAAACTAGGTATCAAAAGTAGTGTTTTTGTTTTAATCCAAATTGTTTTTATGAGTATGTTGTAATAGATTGTGAAGAAAAACATAAGAACATCAGAAAAATCTTTGTTAAATCAGAATTAGGAAATATTTGTGAAATTTAACGTGGATTGTAGGTCAAATTCGCGGTTCCCGAGCGAAGTCGAGGGATGAATTTGACCTACGAATACCACGTTAAAAATTGAGTTTACTTTAGGTTTTTAGGAATTCTGCCACTCTTGATACATTCTGAGCGCAATCTTCTGCCTACGATTCTTTCGACCATATTGCCAATCTCGAGTACCTTATCAACATTAAGATTTGTTTCTATTCCCATTTCGTCCATCATAACTACAAGATCTTCGGTGCTTACTAATCCAGCAAGACTTGGGTCTTTGTAGTAATAGTCACCTGTTCCTGCTACTGGCACACCGCTAACAAAATTTGCTGGCTGTCCGCCGATACCACCCATTGATGCTTCATAGTTTGTCATACCAGCCTGCAATGCTGCAAGAACATTTGCCAAAGCCCAGCCTCTAGTTGAGTGGAAGTGAACGATGTGTTTTGCTGGATTCTGGAAATGATCCATAATCATTGAGTAGTATTTGTAAACTCGGTCGGGAGAAGCAGATCCGTCATGGTCAGCATGCTCAACATCACTTGCTCCAATGTCGAACCATCTTTGAGAAAATTCTACTGCTTTCGACATTTCTGTTGGACCTTCAATTGGGCAACCCCAGATTGTACTAACTGTACCATTTACTTTCAAACCTGCGTCTTTTGCAATCTTAATACATCCCTCAGCCATTTTAAAATATTCAGCAATTGACAATCCAGAGTTTTTGTATTGATGAGATTCACTAGTAGAAACCATCATTAAAATTCTGTCAGGTCCTAAACCTTGTTTTCTTAATTCGATAGCTCTTTCAACTGCTTTTTCGCGAATTGTGATACAGGTGAGAGACACATCATTGATAAGATGTTTAACAGTCTTAGATGTTCTGATACCTTTCATTAACTCATCAGCATCAGCAAATTGTGGCATTCCCTTAGGATTACCAAGATTTGTTACTTCAATATGTTTAAATCCTGCTAAGATAAGCTGTTCTGACAGCCATAATTTTGCTTCTGTTGGGATAAATTTCTCTTCGTGTTGGAAACCATCTCTTACGGTTATGTCACCGATTGTTACTTTTTTTGGGTAGTTCATAGTTATTTGTTTTATTGTTTAATTGTTTATTTTTTAGGCAGAGGCTAAGGCGGAGGCTAAGGTTAGATTAGCGTGGGCTTTAGATTCTGCTGTTT
>CAZOHR010000580.1:0-1704 GCA_964579045.1 uncultured Bacteroidales bacterium
TAATTCCGGAAGCAGTTCCATCGATTGTAATTGAAGAAGAAGCAGTCGCTATCAGTTTTGTGGATACTCCGTCAATAGCTTTTTTCAATGTTAAACGGTTTGCACCCAGATTGAAATCACCTGAAGTAAGGTTTAAAACACCTTCCAGTGCTAAATTCTCTGTTAAAGAAACACCTCCACTACGATTAATATTTAAATCATTTAAAGAAGTAACACTTGATGGTAAATTAAATGCAGTTGTTCCACCCAAAAAAAGGTTAGATGTTGTACCGCCAATTAATTGACCGGAAGTAGCTGTTAAATTACCATTAAAGGTGAGTGTATTTGCTCCGATGGCAAAATTACCATTGGTTAATGTCAGGTTATTAATGCTTCTGTTACCACCAAGACTTACACCAGCTCCATTATTTACTGTAACATTTGCATTTACAGATGTAGTTGGTAATTCAAGTCCTGTTGTAATGGAAGAAGTACCTGTATAATTAATATTAACTGAAGTACCAAACTGAGGTGCAGCAGCTAAACTACCACCACTGCGTTCAATAGTTTTTCCATCAAATATAGTTAGGTTTGCACTTCCACTCAAAATCCCTGAAGTAAGGCTTAATTGATTGTTGATAGTAATTGCTCCAAGAACTAAAGCTCCATTTACATTATTAAGAATCAAGTTGTTCAGGCTTCCCAAGGCAGGGATTTGAATTCCTGATCCTGCACCTGTTACTGCCAATGTAGAAGAAGCATCTGATTTCAGTTTTGCTAAGGTTCCACCAATAACTTTATTTATAGTAAGCTTGTTTGCTCCTATTTTAAAATCACCAGAAGTTAACGTTAAATCACCTTTAACATCCAGATTTGCTGTCATTGATACACCATTGGTACGATTTATTGTTAAATTATTTAACTCAGCAATAGTTGCTGGCAAATTATAAATTGTTGCACCATTAAATACCAAACTGGAAGTTGCACCGGCATTAATATACGTATCATCTACATTAGTGATTTCTCCATTTAAAGTAAGTGTATGATTGTTTACATTTACAATAGAAGCATTATCATCAGATGAAAAAAGTGCATTTATAACTGCATCTTCATTCATAGTAAAAGTGCCTAAATTGGATAAGTTTGTAAAGGTAACTGGCTGAGAATTGGTAAGGGTTCCTGATAATATAACCCCGTTTACAATAGTTATATCCGAAGCAACATCAACTGAAGCTGATGCTGATAATGTGAGTGTACCAAGTATAAAAGGACTTGTACCTCCAAAAAACAATGCTCCGGTTGCTGTACCAGTCATTTCAATTCCTGCTAAATCATCACCTATAAATTTACCGTTAGTTCTGGAATAATTGCTGACAACAATACTGTTAATAGCTAATTCAAGATCTCCATTTGTAAGATTAAGTGTATTTATTGGCAAGCTGCTGGCAATATTACCCAACGAAATGGTTTCTCCTGTCCTATCAATAGTGAAAGTATTTAATACTCCTCCCACATTCATACTTCCAAAAGCACCACTTCCTGAAATAGTCAGATTTGATGCAGAAGTTCCTAAAAGATAACCGTTTCCAGCTATAGGTCCGTTTAAGGATAATGTATGGCTGCCAATTGCAAGTTTATCATCTGCAGCACTCAGATTGAGTTCTGTTGTCATCGTTAAATCACCATCAAGTGTGATGATATGACTTCCTGAAACGATAAGGTTAT
>CAZOHR010000581.1:0-1704 GCA_964579045.1 uncultured Bacteroidales bacterium
ATAACTGCCACAATTATCAGCATGGTCTTGTTTTTAAGCAGGAAGTACTTAAATCTACTGATTTCATTTCCATCCTTATCACGATAAATTTTGCTTTCATTCCCGTTTGCGTCGGTAATAGTTTCTACACTCACACCTGACTTTTCGTCAGTTTGTACATTTGTTGCTGCATCTGCAGGATTTACTCCATCTGGAGTTTCTTTTTCAGTGCCAGTTGCCATATTCTTTGTTTTATAATTTGTTTCACTTCCGGCATCTGTATCCTGTGTTTCGTCAACAATACTACCGTCTTTTCTTCTCAATTTCAGTTTCTTTACAATCTCGATGATCCCTCCAAAAACTTTTGCAACAGCCGCAATAATCGCAGGAGCAACGCCTAGTTGTCCGTTCAGTCCAGCGTTCTTTGCTCCACGGCCATTCATAACCATTTGCCTGAAGTAAGCTTTGTCGCCACCCAGTGAATGCCATTTCTGCTCAGCTTTGTCTTTTGCATCAACAAATTGTTTCCATTCTGGATTGCTGTAACCAAGCTTTTTTGCTTCTGCTTCGGTTGCGTAACCAATAGAAAGCTTTTCGGCAACGTAAAAAACATTTGCTCTGAGGAAGGCTTCCATTGATTTTCGCAATGTGAAGGTTGCTGGATTGTACTTATTTAGCGCATGTCCAACCTTTGCAATCTTAGGATTGTTTTCTTTAAACTTTTGAACGCCTTGTTTTACCTTGGCACCGATTTTCTTGAGCAAACCGCCAGACCTCGGAGCATTGGAATTATTAGCGAACTTTATAGCTGCCAGACCTTCGAGATCATCAGCACTGTATTTGTCGCTAATCAGTTCCTCAAGCATTCCGTTATCATTTAAAATCTTCAGATAATACATATCATCATCGGATTCTCCTGAAAGTCCGTTTATGACTTCGTCGAGTCCAAATTGAATTGCTTTGTAGAAATTCTGATAAAGTGTTCCCTTAGTGATTGCATTTTGGATGGCTTCGTCAAGTCCTTCTTCATCATTAAAACTGTTGATGATATCGTTAACTAATTTTAGATCGGCCTGATTGTCGTTCAACTGTGACATTTCTGTTGGGTTGCTGACTTCTTTTTCCAAACTTTGTTTTGCATCCATCAATTGTTTTAAAATGATGTTGCGTTGCAGTTCCGATCCGCTGATAACGGTATCGTATTCGTCTTCTGCGCCAACAATAGCTACATTTCCAAGTAGTCCCTGGATAGCTTCGAGTTGGTCTTCCTCACTGAAAGTACCCGACAAATTATTTATGTCAAAGGGTTGAGTGAGCTCGCTGATCATGCCAGCGGAAACTGAGCCTAATTCTTCTAGTCGCATGTCTATAATTATTTGATTTTTGATTGGTTTTGCTTCAAAATTGAAGTGTGGAATTTCTGGTACACAGTCAATCACATATCTTGTCCCGTTGCTGCTAAATGCTGCTGGATAAATATGCTGCCATTGGTCTGGTTTTCTGTAAGCTGCAACAACAAGTTCGTGTTTATGGCCAAGATTCATAAGAATACTTGATATTAGAATACTCATATCATCGCAGTCGCCAGTTTTATCGTGTAATGTTCTTTGAGGAGTGCGGAGCTGTTCTAGTCCAGGTTCATCATTCTGATACCTTATGTTCTGACGAACAAAGTTCCAGATATTTTCAAAAGTTTCTTTGCAGTTATTTCCTTGAAGGACCAAG
>CAZOHR010000582.1:0-1694 GCA_964579045.1 uncultured Bacteroidales bacterium
TTTTATCAGCCAAATTCATTGCCTCTTCTGGATTGTGAGTAACATGAATAATTGTGACTCCCAAATCGGAAATTTTCTTTAATAGCTTTTTAAGTGATAATTTTAGTTGAGTATCAATAGCAGAGAAAGGTTCGTCGAGCATAAGTACCGATGATTCGGTAATAAGATTGCGCGCGATTGCAACTCTTTGTTTTTCGCCACCAGATAATTTTGAAATGCTACGATCTTTTAGATGATATACTTCTGTAAACTCAAGATACTTTTTCACTTTTTCAGTTATCACAGATTTGCTCAAATTGCGAATAACTAGAGGAAAAGCAACATTCTCGCTAACACTCATATGAGGGAATAGTGCTAAATCCTGAAACAAGTATGAGACATTTCGTTTTTGAGGCAAATTTCCAGTAATATCCTCAGCATTTAAAATCACTGAGCCCGAATCAGGCTTTACAAATCCAGCAATAATATTCAAAATTAAAGTTTTACCTGAACCTGATGGTCCAATCAACATGTGGTACTCGCCATTTTCGATTTTGAGCGAAACATCCTTTAACTCAAAATTTTTATATTTCAGATTTATATTTTTAATTTCCAGCATTATTCCCTCCTTTTTTTATTGGTTAACAAATAGAAAAAGAGGAAAACAGTAAGACAAATTAGCACAAAAATTACTGCTACTGGTCTTGCGTAGGCCAATCCGAAAGAAGTAAACCTATCGTAAATCAAGATTGGGGTAATAGTTGGAAAATATGCAAGCATTATGACTGCGCCAAACTCACTAATTCCGCGCGAGAACATAAGAATAAGTCCCGAAAACACAGATTGTTTTGCTAATGGAAGAGATATTTTAAAAAATGTTTGCCAACGTGATGCCCCGAGGTTCATTGCTGCTTGCTCGAGTTTTTCAGGGACTTCGCTAAAACCATTGATAGCTGAGATTATCAAAAAAGGCAAACTCACATAAGCCATTGCAACACCAATTCCTAATGGTGAATCGATAAAACTCATACCAACCGATGATGCTAATTTTCCTATAACCGTATCGCGCGAAACGAGCCCCAAAACAGCAATTCCTGCAGCAGAGTGAGGAATTACAATCGGAATATTAATTATTCCTAACAGAAGAGTTTTAAAACGAAATGATTTTTTTGCAATTAAATAAGCCAAAGGCACGGCAAAAATCGCACAAACTATCGTTGCTAACAGAGAAACCCAAAGAGTTAAGAAAATGCTTTTTTTCACTTCAACATCACGAGTAGTTTCGAAAAAGACATCAAGTTTGGTAGCAAAAAACATGTTTAGCACTGGAACTACAATAAATAGTAGGGCCAGTCCACCTAGAAGGTATAGTATAACATATTTTTTCTCAAACTTCATTACTCTATTTTACAGACTGCGAATATAAGAATTTTTGTAATCATTTAGAAATTAGCTCAGAACTTGGGGTCAAGCAATATTTCTGGGGGGGAAGCAAAGTATAGTGACAACGATTAATCGAATTATGCGATGAATAATCGTTGTTGCGACGAGCGCACAATGTCATTAAGTTAAGCCAATTAACACAGCTTATTATTTTATACGCCTTTAGTTGTGCAAAAGGTTAATGCCCTACGGGCAAAGAGCACATCATATATAAACGTTTTTACTGACATTTATGTCCGCCAGCTGGCGGAGCAAAAAAGTTATAGCCCAGC
>CAZOHR010000583.1:0-1690 GCA_964579045.1 uncultured Bacteroidales bacterium
GTCAAACCGAAATTAAGCAACTTAACACAAACGATTTAAGTGTAATATTGGATTATGCGGCTGGAATAAACATCGAAACAGGAACAGGTGCAGGCTTTGCAAAGCGTGGTGTAGCCAGCATGAATGGTTTTCCGGCTCAATACACCTTGGTACTGATTAATGGAACCAGAATATTAAGCGACCACATGCATACTGGTCAGAACTTGAACTTGATTCCAGTTGAAGAAATTGAAAGAATTGAAATAATAAAATCCGCATCATCGGCACAATACGGAAGTGATGCAATTGCAGGAATTATCAACATTATAACAAAATCAGCAGGTTCCGAACCATCAGCTACAATTTATGGAGATATGGGTTCCAATAATACCTTTCGTGGTGGAGTTTCAGTTCATACACCAATTAGCAACAAAACAGGACTTTATAATTTCATAGAATACGAAGAATCTGATGGAACACAATTATTAGCACCAGCATCACGAGTAGGTAAAATGGGATATTCAAGTCTTAATTTCACCAGCCGTTTCAACACAACAATCGGATCAAAACTTAAAGTTGATGCATGGATAAAACATATTGACAATACAATGCAATGGCAGACCACAGAAAATGACAGCCGCCTTTTTATTCCAAATATACTTTTATCATACCGCATAAATGAAAAATCTACATTAAGTGCAAAAACTGGATATACTCATTGGTTTAACGAAACAAATACCGAAGATATCCACTTGTTAAAACCAGAAATTTGGTACTCGACAAAAATTGGAAAATCTAACAATTTTATGGCCGGATCTGATTTTTCGTTAATGAGTTTTACAAGAGCAAAAGTTGATAAACATGTGCAAAGAATGATTGGTGTATTTATTCAGGACGAGCACACTTTTATGGAAAAGATTATTGTAACAGCAGCACTAAGAATGGACATAGTACAGTTCAAAGAACCAGTAATAACACCCAAAATTGCATTATTATATAAATGTAATAATGATTTGAGTTTAAGAACATCGTTCAGTCAAGGATTTCATTCTCCATCTATTATTGAATTGTACGAAGTCGGATTTGGACATGCGGGAACAGCATTACGATTTGGCAACCCGAATCTTTTACCAGAGCACAGTTCAACATTTGCAATCGGTGCAGATTACAACTTTAGTGACAAACTATTTTTAAATGTCTCTGGATTTTACAGCAATATTTCGAATATGATAGTCCCAGTTTACATAGGTCCTTGGGCTGCTGATACAACAAAAGATGTTTGGATGCGACAAAACATTCTTAAAGCCGAAATAATTTCTGCAGAATTAGGCATTAGCTGGAATTTTATAAAAGATTATAGTTTGAATTTGTCTTACAATTATTCAGAGAACATCGCGGTTACAAGTATATCTCAGCAACTGCCATATAACCCAGGACAAGGGATAAATGCAAAAATTAATGGAACACAAAATATTACTAAGAAACTCAGTATTTGCGAATTCGTTAGCCTTAGAGCAGTGTTTAACCGTTCGGCATGGAATTGGAAACCAGCAGCTGGAACAGATCCCGAGAATCCTAACGGCCTCATCACAGTTCTCGCCGATTATCAAAAACTAGATGCAGGAATAAGCATTTGCTATGATAAAAAATACTCCGCATTCTTAACTCTATCAAACATTCTTGGTCAGGACATTGAAAATTTGGATGATGC
>CAZOHR010000584.1:0-1690 GCA_964579045.1 uncultured Bacteroidales bacterium
TAAATCTTATCGTTAATGGGCCAGCTGTATCGTTACAGAATCCTGGTGTTAAGCCTGGGCCTGTTGATTCTATCCAGTAAAAATCGTGATAGCCATAACTTGGCATTGTGACATCAGTACTTACATCGTTTGGATTTGGAGTGAACACTGCTGCTGGATTGGTCGAATACCAAATACCATCTATTCCTGATCCTGGATTTTCTGCACGTAGATTATAGAAAGTTAATCCACAAACTGTAGAATCTTCCAAATCTGTCAAGATGTTAGCAGTAGGTACTCGCCAGAAGGTTATTATTACCTCATCTTGTGATGAACAAGACAATGGTTCTGTGGTTGCGCTATTACTTTCGAGCCATATAAAGCTTCTGTCTCCGTAATTACTTACGCAAACTCCAGTAAGTGGATCTGAGAAATCGTCAAATGCTCCACCGTTTGGCAACCATGAGCCACCAAAACCTCCTGATGTTCCTATCATATCGGTACAATTACCGCATACGTCTCTGTCTATACCTGCCGAGATCACTGGTCTTTCTACAAATTCTATTTGTACTGTATCGGTCGAATAACATGAGGTAAGCAAAGTATTGTTTTCGCGGAATACAAACTCCCATATCCCTACTGCACTAACCGAAACCTGTGTTGTATCCTCATACTGGAAAGCAATATCCGCAGTTTGTCCACTCGGTGGATTATAGGTTGACCAGACTCCTGTAGGAGAATAGGCATCACTGTCGACAATATCGAATACAGCTCCAAGTTCATACTCTGATCCACAGATTGCATCATCTAAACCTGCATTTGCTATTGGACGCTGGTAGAATGTTACATACATTGTATCCATTGAAACACAACCTCCATTACGTGCTGCCCATAGGAACTGTGTTCTAATATAAGCGGTATCGCCAAAGGCTGCTGGTATTGTTGCACAAAATGTTGCATCAGGAATAGTATTGCCTGGATCTTCCCACGTACCGTTTACTTTAGGAACCCAATAAAAATGTGCCCAACCAGATCCGGTTGTATCTGCCGCAAATGTTATGCAATTTCCGCATATTTCGCGCTCGTTGCTGGCTCCTACACTGGCTATTGGTTCTTTAGCAAATACTGCTATTTTTTCTGCTGAGGCCTCACACTCTACACCCATAACTTGACTTGTTTCTGTCCAAACAAACTTGAGTTTTCTGTTCAAGCCAGTAAAGTTACCGATGGTTACCTCTACATCTGTACTATAAATTGATGGTGCAAATATTGGAGCTGGGTTGGCAAGTACCCAAGCTGCACCATCCCAATCATAAGCTGCCCAACTTCCAGAAGGGCTTGTGCCAGTTAATACTATTAAATTATACATGTTTCCGCAAACTGTATCCTCATTTGGGGTAGTTATTGGTGATGGCGCTTTTATATAGGTTACTAATACCTCGTCTTGGCCATAACATGCTCCGTTATCTTCTGTTAAGGTATATTCATATGTTCCATAAACGCCTGCCTGTGCTTCGGCTGTTAAACTTGATGGTGGGTTAAAGCTTGTTCCAGCACCAGACCATGAAAATGATGTGCCAGGCATGCTTCCTAAACCTCCCATTATTGCTGTATTGCCGCATATTACGATATCATCGCCAGCCCATGGATTTGGTGTTTCTAAGAATCTAATTACTACATCGTCGGTAGCAACACATTCGCCGTTTACTAC
>CAZOHR010000585.1:0-1682 GCA_964579045.1 uncultured Bacteroidales bacterium
TAAATCTATCGCTAAATGCTATGCCACCTGTTATAATAATTGCCTGAGCTTTGGCTTTGGATGCAGCAAAATATGCCCCGATTTCTTTTGCAATCTGATAAACAAATGCTTGATAAATAAGCTCTGCATTTTCGTCGCCATCATCAATCATTTTTAGGACATCACGAATATCTTCTGTTCCCAAATAGGCTTTTAACCCACTACTCTTCGAAAATAATGACGCTACCTTTTCTCGAGGCATAGAATAGCACAAATCCATAACTCCTCTCAAAGGCAAGGCTCCCGCTCTGTTTGGAGAAAACGGCCCCATACCCATCAAGGCATCATTGATATCGACAAATTTTCCACCAACTACCAGCGAAATAGAAATCCCACCACCGAGATGAGCAATAACATAAATTGTATCTTCAAAAGCTAATCCTTGCTTTTTTGCAATTTTACGAGCAGTCATTTTCATGTTCAGAGGGTGTCCTCTTCCAACCCTTTTAATGCTAGGAACACCAGATATTTCTGCTATGGCCGACATGTTTCCACTCGACACTGGGTCGACTGTATAACTAAAGTCAAGGTCGAATTCAGCTTTAAGTTTGTCAGCGATTAAGCTACCCAAGTTAGATGCATGGTCTCCGTAAGTTCCATCTTTAGCATCTTTTAAAAAGGCTTCATTAATTCGGTAAGTTCCTCCTGTAAGAGGTTTCACAATGCCACCACGTCCCACGACACCAACAACTTTGTATTTGTTTTCGCCCAACATTATGTTTAGTTCGTCTCTTACGGTTCCATATCGGTATTCGTACTGGTCAGTTATGCGATTATATTTATCAAGTTCGTTTTGTGAGTGTTTAACCGAGATGCTTTCAACTTCTCCTTCGCGATTGTACAGAGCAACTTTGGTTGAGGTAGAACCAGGATTTATTACAATTACGATTTCTTCTAACATAGAGACACAGTTTTATGTTTGTAAAATTGACCTATTTTCCACAAATATCGGCATTTAATTTTTCTAGCAAAATCGTTGGTCCTGCAATAAATTATTACTCCACAACCAGCTTTCTTGTTCTGCTAATTTTTCCAGTTTGAAGATTTATGAGATAAAAACCCTTGGAGACACCATCCAAATTGATATCAATCTCACCAGAATTAATTTCTCCACCAGCCAAACTACGGATAATTCTACCAGACATATCGGAAATCGTTATCATAGTATTTTCTTCTGGTTCAAAATTTAGCTTAAGCTTAAAGTTGCCATCGTTTGGATTTGGGTAAATTTCGAAATATTCTTTATTAAGCTCTTCGTTCATAATGTAGGTAACATCTGGAATTACAAACTGGTAATGAATAAAACTGCCAAAATCGAGTGGAAAATTCTTAACATAACCAGCTCCCATTTTTCTAAGCCTCATATAACCTGTTCCGTCGGCACCATCGTAATACCAAAAATCAAAACCATCTTCGCCAGTGTCGTATAGGCGAATGTCGTAGCAGCCTGGAGCAAAATCAAGAGTGTCGTAATACATTGTATTTGAAGCTAAGCCATGTCTATCAACCAAAACATTCCCGTCTGCATCGGTAACTGTATAACTGGTCTCACTGCCAAAATTATTTGTAAGAACTACAAGCGTATTGGTTACTGTCCAGATATCAACTGTTGTAAAAGTAGTTTTATATGTGTTATTTGCTGG
>CAZOHR010000586.1:0-1665 GCA_964579045.1 uncultured Bacteroidales bacterium
GGCGGAGGCTAAGGCGGAGGCTAAGGTTAGATTAGCGTGGGCTTTAGATTCTGCTTTTTTGTGTTTTTTCAGGCGGAGGCTAAGGCGGAGGCTAAGGTAAGATTAGCGAGAGCTATAGATTCTGCTTTTTTGTTTATCGCTTTATCAGTTTATCAGTTCGTTGGTTCATCTGTTCATCTGTTGAACTGGTGAGCTGGTGAACTGTTGAACTGTTGAACTGCACTTTTGTTATTTTTTTTCAATTAATCACTAAACTTTAAACTTCGCACTCCGAACTCAAAACTTCGCACTCCGAACTCCGAACTTCGAACTTCGAACTTAAAAATACCTCGGTGTTTTCATTCTTGTTTCAAGTTTTCTTGGCAATGTATAATCAACCATAATTTCATGTCCAGAGAATCCACTCAATGCGGTAAGACTATGAGTATAAGCATATCCAATAGTCCAGGATTTGGTGACATTCCATTCGGTCATAAAAACTAAGGCATCCCGAGATTTGAGGCTATTATCTAGAGTACGACTTGTAATTAGGTCAGCGCCAAATCTGTATGTTGCACCTAGCCAGAAAGTTTCTTTAAAAAGAAAGTACGAGGTTACATCTACATTTGTAAGAGCTTTAAAATCTTCTCTAATAAGGAAACTTGGTTTAAACTTAATATCTTCATTTAAATCGAAAACATATCCCGCTGTAAGGTAATAATGGCGTGCCTGAGCGACTGCAAATCCATCTGGAGCTTGAATTAAATCTCCAAGCATGTCTGTTGTTGACAAACCAGCATAGAATCTGTCTGAATATAAAAACAAGCCAACCTTAGGATCAATACGCAAAGAATTTTCTCTAGTTAAAGGAACAGCCACATCGTCAATTGTTTCTGAGTTTAGCTTTGTTCCGTCAATAGTAAAATAACTTATCCCAGCGGCAAGACCCATCGAAAGTTTCAACTTATCATTCAATTTAAGAATGTATGAATAACTCCCGTACAACGATTGCTGATACTGAGCTCCGATTCTATCATTTATAAACTGCAAACCCAATCCCATTGACTCCACAGGCGCACCTTCAATGCTTATCATCTGGGTTGTGGGAGCTCCATCTAAGCCAGTCCACTGAGTAGAGTAAACAGAATTAACACTAGTCCACTGCTTTGTTCCTGCGTAAGCTGGGTTAATTGTCATCGGGTTAAAAATGTACTGGTTAAATACAGAGCTTTGCTGAGCAAAACCCTGTATCGAGAACAGTACCATTACTATTATTATATATTTCTTTTTCATTACTTTAATTGTTTTAAGTTTAACCGGTTTACCTTAAAATTGTTATATATCCGTCTATTATTTTATCCTCATCACACATTTTCACTTTAAGAATATAGAAATATGTACCTTCACTAAGGTTACTTCCATCCCACAAGTTTTTATAAGAAGACTGAGTATAGACTTCGTTACCCCATCTGTTCAATACAACCAATTCGTTTTCTGGGAACAATTCAAGGTTGTCAAACACAAAGTATTCGTTTTGTCCGTCGTTGTTTGGTGTGAACACGTTGTTTACTTCAGGAACTTCAGAAATTTGCTCTGAATCAATAATAATGTCATATGTTTCTTCACAACCGTTAAGGTCGGTTACAGTAACAGTATGAGTTCCTTCACCAAGTCCAGCAATAACAT
>CAZOHR010000587.1:0-350 GCA_964579045.1 uncultured Bacteroidales bacterium
GTTATAGGTATTTTCTGATTCTCTTAAAATCATCGAGCCACAAATTGCTGCTCCACTGATTCTCGACAATTCTTTAATTTTACTCAAAGTAAAACCATCTGCAGTTTCGGCAAAATCTGATGTATTATTTGTAAATCCAGTATTGAACATTTCAGGTAAAATAAAGATATCCGAACCTGGTTCAGACAACACATATTTACTAATATTCTTTAAATTCTCGTCTGGGTTTTCCCACACAATATCTGTTTGAACAACAGTGACTTTTATATTACTCATAACCTGTTTCAAATTTACCTTTTCTCAAACCTTCGCAGCCAAGGTAGTGTCTTTTTACTCTTTCCATTACCTCC
>CAZOHR010000587.1:360-1646 GCA_964579045.1 uncultured Bacteroidales bacterium
TCAGTTCCACTCATATCGAGGAAGCCCTTTACTCCCATTGTTCTCGTTTTTGTGTCCAGAAAGCCCATTAGTACTGGAACATTTGAAGCACGAGCAATTCTTACAAATCCCTTTTTCCAATTCTTGGTTTTCTTTCTAGTTCCTTCGGGTGTAATAACAAGGAAGAATCGCCCTTCAGTATTAGCAAATGAAGAAATTGCTTTATCTGTAAGTCCAGTTTTTTTTCCACGATCTACAGGAATTCCACCCATTTTTTTTAGAAAATATCCGAATGGCCAAAAGAAAGCTTCTTTTTTAATTAGAATTTGAGGAGTATAACCATGCAATGCGAAGTACAATTTCCCCCATACAAAGTCAATCATACTTGTATGTGGCGCCATAAGAACAACAGCTTTTTTAACATCAGGAAATTCATTATATTTCCATCTCCAAAGTTTAAGTATCAGTTTTATTATTGATTTACCCATTTTGTTTCTCGATTTTAACTTTGTGATTCTTACTTAACATCTGCACAATTTCATCCGCCAAAGATAATCTGATTGCAAATATTATTTTGCATTTTTCCGTCAAATCTTGTACTTTAATCAAAACATTGTAATCCTTAAGTATTTTCATAACAAAACTCATTTCATCATATCCAAACGATACTACAAATTCTTTTTTCACCGTTTCTTCAACAATTTCTGATTTGCCCAAAGCATCCTTAGCGGCTGTTCGATAAGCGTTAATAAGTCCGGGCACACCGAGTTTTGTTCCGCCAAAATATCTAACCACAATAATCAATACATTTGTTAAGCCAAACGATCTTATTTGCCCAAGTACTGGCATTCCTGAACTGTTTGCTGGCTCCCCATCGTCGGATGCTCTGTAAAAGCTTTGGTCATATCCAATAATAAAGGCTGACACATGATGCCTTGCATCGTAATATTTCTTTCTCAACGACAGCATATGATCCTTTACTTCCTCCTCTGTGCTAACTGGAAATGCAAAGGCGAGAAACTTACTCCCTTTTTCTGAGTAAGAACCTTCGGTGGCAAACTTGATAGTATTAAATGAATCGGCTATCATATTACATCAACCAATGTCAATAAAATAAATGTAATCACTGACAATATTACACCAGCTATATTAATCTTGGTAAGTTTTTCTTTGAAGACAAAAGTGCCGATTAATACAGATATTGAGACTATTCCAACATTTACAATTCCATAAGCAACTGAATTTACAAACAAGCCAGAATTCAGAGTTCTCAACATAAAATAGATCGAACCATAATTAAGAAGTCC
>CAZOHR010000588.1:0-421 GCA_964579045.1 uncultured Bacteroidales bacterium
TAAGTCGCTGCAACATCAGAGTAGTTTTACCTGTACCCTTTGCACCTTTTATTCCGATAAGCCTATCGTCCCACTCAATAGATTCCAACAAATATCTTGTAAAAGACATTGAAGTCTTATCAAGTTTCATTTGTGAATATTTAATCAGAGTTTCCATATTGCTTTATATTAAAGCACAAAGATAATGATTTTGTTGTTTCGACACAACATTATTTTGCAATTTTTGTATTATTTTAAAACATATTTTTGATTATTATGTTTTATTATAATGCGAATATTTGTTTTCTTTGTTGTTTACATACAACATTTAATTACTTAATATGTTGTTTTCACACAACATTATTCTGTAATTTTAGCTTTACGTATTGCTCCCAAACCAAAAGTGCTTCGTTAAAATTCTCCCTGCCAAAACCAATCCGCA
>CAZOHR010000588.1:431-1645 GCA_964579045.1 uncultured Bacteroidales bacterium
ACGGTCGACTTTAATTGCTGCTGCTACTTCTTTGATTGGTATTTTTTTTAGCTGTCTTATCTCTCTAAACTTATCCGCAAAGAAAATCATATAATTTGATGTGTTTTTAGCAGTTAATAAAACATGACACAACATTATTATATCATATTTGTTGTTTGCATACAACATATTATCACTATTTCTACTTAATATATTTATCCCAAACCGACAGTGCTTCGTTAAAATTCTCCCTGCCAAATCCAATCCGCACATGCTTATCGCCATATTCAAACATTTCTGATGGGACCATCATAATACCTGTTTGCTTAACAAGATCTTCGCAATAATCAAGAGCTGGCATTTCAATTTTCAATTTTACGAAGGCCGTAGAACCTGCTTTAGGCTGAACAAACTCAACTAATTCTGGATGACGCATTGCAAACTCCGAAAACAGTTTTTTGTTGCGAACTATCTTTTCGACATTCGGGTTTATAAACTTATCTTTATGATTAAGTGCTATCAATGACAAAACCTCGCCAGCAGCATTGTTGCATATACTTAGATAATCTTTAAAAGAAGCAATTTTCTCAAGCAAATCTTTTCGATGCGAAGCAAGCCAACCCAAGCGCAAACCTGCAAGTCCGAATGACTTTGCCATTCCCCAAAGGCTTACAGTATTTTCATACAAATCACATAATGCAGGAATCTGATCTTCATTATTATGCACCAATTGGTGGTACATCTCATCAGAGAAAACTATAAGATTATTTTCTCGAGCAATCTCAACAATTTTATTCAGTTCTTCACGACTTGGAATGAATCCAGTAGGATTATGCGGAAAATTAACAATAATGAGCTTTGTTTTGTCAGTTATAAGTTTATTTAAATCTGAGCTTTTAAACTCTCCTGTCTTATTATCAACATCCCACCAAGTAATTTTCGCACCCAGACTAATTGCCACTTGATACAAGGATTGATATGCCGGTGCCATACAAATAACTTCATCACCAGGTTCTAACAAAACATTCATTAAAATAAAGTTTGCTTCTCCTGGAGACATAACGAGAATTTCATCTGTTTTTACAGTTTTGTACTGAGCTGCAATTGATTTCCGCAGAAATTCAGAGCCAGCAGAATCTGTATATCCGAATTTAAGATTATTCCATAAATTCAATTCTTCTTTATCAGCACAACTAAGAATATAATCTAGACTATATCCATCACAATCGGAACTG
>CAZOHR010000589.1:0-1635 GCA_964579045.1 uncultured Bacteroidales bacterium
TGAACTCTTTAAGGTCGTTGTGGAAGGGGAATAATCTAACTAATCACTTTCTTTTCTTCGCAAAAAACTCCTTTAGTAGTTCTGCGCATTCATCTGCTAAAATGCCACCGGTTAAAGTGGTTTTTGGGTGAAGGATGTTGTCTTGAAGTTTTGTAAACCCACGTTTTTCGTCTGACGCGCCATACACTATGTTTGATATTTGTGACCAAAACAATGCTCCAGCACACATCACACATGGTTCGAGGGTTACATAAATGGTACAGTCTGTAAGATATTTTGAACCTAAGTTGTTTGATGCCGCTGTGATTGCAATTATTTCGGCGTGTGCCGTAACGTCTCCAAGCAATTCGGTTTGGTTGTGTCCGCGGGCAATAAGTTTTCCGTTACTAACTATCACTGCTCCCACAGGGACTTCGTCATTTTCCATCGCTTTACGAGCCTCTTGAAGGGCCATTCGCATGTAGAGTTCGTGGTTCATTGTACTTTGGTTTTGTTTAGTTTTCGTATTCTGCCAGTGTCTTCGCAATCTCCCTTAAGCTGTTGCATATCTTTTTTAAGCTGTGGATGAATGAAACTTTGAGCAATTTCGCACATCGGCAAAAGCACAAACGAGCGCTCCTGAATCTTGGGATGTGGGATTTTTAATGTCTCTGTTTCGATAATTTCGCTTCCGTAAAACAGAATGTCAATATCCATCGTGCGTCCTTGGTAGCCTGACTTGTTTCGTACTCTTTTCATTTCGAGTTCAATACTAGTTGTTATTCCGAAAATCTCATCTGCAGATTTGTTTGTCTTTATCATCACTACAGCATTAGTGAAATATTTTGCATGTTGAAATCCCCAGGGCTCCGACATATACACAGACGAGGTTTTTTCTGGTATAGCAATACGTTCAGAAATTAGATTAATTGCAAATTCGATATTATGCAACCTGTTGCCCAAATTTCCGCCTATGCCTAAATATACTTCATTCATTATCAAGTCCTTCAGTGCAATTCCTGCACATTTCAATTTTATTACGCTGCGAAAATACAGTTTTAATAAATTGTTTGTACTTTTCTCCGTTTCTAATTTCAAATATCGTGTCTTCTTTTATGTTGCCGAAAACAAATTCTGCATCTTTATCGAAACAGCATGGAACAAGTTTGCCATCCCATGTTACTACCGATCCAAAGATGATTCTACGACAATGATTTCGCAATTCAGATTTAAGCCTAAATGTACTCCCATCAATTTTATAACGAGAATATTTCTCATTTTTTGGCAAGATCGAAATTTGTTCGCTGTCATAAATCTGAGCAGTTTTTAAACTTATTTTATTAATTTTATATTGTGATTTGATTTTTTTGAGTTTTGGGATTTCGACCTCGTTGTGACTAAAAACAAGAAACTGAACTTCGATAAATGGTCTTTTCCTTTTCGGCATTTGCGAAAGTAGTTTTAACGAATCAAATACTTTATTTATGTCGCCGTTCACACGGTATTTGTTATAGCTTTCCTGCTCGAGCCCATCAAGTGAAATGATTATTTTATCGGGCATTGTATTTTTAAGAGAATCAAATACCGTCGGCAACAGATTTGCATTTGTAGAAAGCTCAGTATAAATTCTGCTTTTGCGGGCATAGCTAATCATTT
>CAZOHR010000590.1:0-1631 GCA_964579045.1 uncultured Bacteroidales bacterium
ATATACGAATGATTCAACAGTTTATGGGTCATGTATCTATCAAAACTACTTCAGGTTATCTGAGTCTGGCAAATATTAATATTGCAAGTGTATCTTCTCCATTAGATTCTATGAATGTTTAATTTCAAGAGCTATGGAGAACAAAAGACAAAGCATTGAACTTGCTGATATATTCAGAAGTCATGCCAATACTTTTTTGCAAAATCACAAACTATGTACTGAACAATTAAAAGCAATCAATGATATTATGCAATGCCGCACCGCAGCATTGGGCGGGCATATTGATTATTGCGAGAACTGCGGATACATAACACAGTCTTATAATTCATGCAGAAACAGAAACTGTCCTAAGTGTCAGTTTGTAAAAAAAGCCCAATGGGTTGATAAGCTTGCTGCTAACATTCCACCAGTAAAGAATTTTCATGTAGTTTTCACTATACCGCCGTGTTTGCATAAACTGTTTTATATCAATCAGCAAAAGGCTTACAGCTTGCTATTTAAAGCAGCAGGAAAAGCATTATTGCAATGTGCAGCTAATGCTGATTTTTTAGGTGCACAAGCAGGAGCAGTAGCCATCTTACATACGTGGGGACAAACTCTTACTTATCATCCACACATACACATGATTGTTCCAGCCGGTGGCTTATCGGAAGATGATATGGAATGGATACCTGCAAAGAAAAACTTCTTTATTCCGGTTAAAGCTCTGAGTGCTGTTTTTAGAGGAATCCTTTGCAGATTATTGGAACAAGCAATTGTTGATAATCAAATCAAATTACCTCAAGGTTACTCAGGTTTTAAGCAACTTAAGGATAAATGCTATCTCAAAAAATGGGTGGTTTATTGCGAAAAACCATTTTCCAATTCTGACAAACTGATTAATTACCTTGGCAACTACACTCACAGGGTGGCTATTTCTAACCAAAGAATTACAGAACATCAGAACGATAAGGTTAGCTTTTGTTACAAAGACTATAAGTCAGCTGGGATAAGAAAGCAAATGACGCTTGATACAGATGAATTTATCAGACGGTTTCTACAGCATGTTTTACCAAATGGATTTTACAAAATCAGATACTTTGGATTTATGGCAATATGCAATATGAAATCAAAACTAGCTGCTTGTTTTGAATTGATTGATAAAGTTTCTTATATCCCAACATTACAAGGGCTTGATGCTTTAGAAGTTTGCCGAAATATATTTGGAATAAATATATTTTGTTGTCCCGAATGTAAAACCGGCAGATTGGTTTCTCAAAAGATACCAATATCAGGGACTCTGAAGCCTGGATAAATTTCAAAAAGCTATTAACTCTTTCGTTCTTTGACATATTAAATAACAAAATTAAATGATAAAAAAATCATATTAAGATAGGCATGCCTATAAAACAGCAAGAATCACTTAAAATGAAGCATTTAAAGCTATTATTAGTTAAAACAGAAAATGTAAAACCCCTTATTATCATCTAAACCAAAAATTTCTTAAGAAGAATACCCATAGAAATCGGCTTAGTCCAACTTGGTTTTATTCATCATTCCCTCAGTGCCTTTAATAAATTTTTCAACAAATTGATATTTTTTCAACTTTTATATATATTTTTGCAAGGGAACGATGAATAAAACACTATAAC
>CAZOHR010000591.1:0-1626 GCA_964579045.1 uncultured Bacteroidales bacterium
ACAAGAATATAAAATGCATGTTTTTCATTACGCAACGGATCGTCCATATTTTCAGGTTTTTCACCAATGGCCTTTATCATATTGGCATGTTCTAGTGCAATTACTTTGAGAGCATGATGACTCCCTAAGTTCCTGGCACGTTCTATATTTTTTACAATGTCATTCATCAGCCATATCTTCCAGAAATCGAAGTCGAATGTATGAATGGTATTGTAAAGTTTCATTGCTAATTTAATATCTTCATATGCCTGTCTTTGCGATATTTCCTTGTATTTAACTTTAAGAAGTGCAACTGCAGTTTTTACAACTGGGTTTTTATCTAAAATCTTAGCTGCTGACAATACCCGGTCTAACATACGTTGATGTTCTGCAGTTAATGGAGAATTATCAGGATCTATAATGTGAGCTTTTATAAGTTCATACCTGGTGTCTGCTAATGCTATTTTACTCATTGCGTGCTTTGTTTTGATATTCTTTCATCAGTTGTTGTGCCGGAGAAGAGCCGTTCAAAGCAGAACTTAAAATTGATTTTCTTAGTTCTATTTCTGTATTGGTCCAACCTTTAAAATATGCTTTGTAAGCATCTCCTTGCTTTGTAACTATAAGTTCTATAAATTCATCTGTATCAACTTCAATATTTATGGCTATTTCTTCCGATGAAAAAAATAAAGAAGCCATCATTTCAATTGCTTTAAGTTGTTCCTCTGTTAAATTCATCTGTAAGTATTTTATAGTCAAAATCAAAAATTTCTTTATCTGTAAAAATGATACCTCTTTCCATTTTAGGGTTATCAGTAGCGTTTTGACTGGTAACTATGGTAATATTCAATTTATCATTCCATATCAGCGCTACTTTTGCATGAACAGATATACACTTGTAATCAAAGCTTTTTGTAAGCATCTGAAAAGGTTTTGGGCTCATCACCTTAACTCTGTTATCAATCAAAATTTTAATATCAGCTATTAATCCTGCCGATTTGTAATAATTGAGCGATTCAATGCTCTTTTGGCTAAAGCTATAGCTTGTCATCAGCACATTGGAAGTTCCGCATTGTTTCAAAACATATAATATCAGCTTTACCAGGTTAAAGTTTGCCCAGCTGTAAAAATGTATGGTTTTACCTGGTATAATCTTCCCAATGTTCTTTGTTATAATACAATTTCTATCAGCTACATACAGTGTTTTATTTTCTGTTGTAAAACAAAACTCAGGTTGCTTTGCAGCTTCCTGAGTTTTAGTAGAATCAGCTATTGTAGTGGTATTAATCAGCAATGTCAATTAGTTTAAAATCAATACTTTCAATTTTCTTTATTTTTTTATCAATTCTTTTTTCAATGCCTTTTCTTTTAGGACTTTCTGGCATTGGATTGGCTTTTTTCTGTTTTGTTTCCGATTGGAATTCGAGCAGGTTTTTATCTTTTGATAATGAACGCTGAATGCTTTTTTTCAATTCTTTAAGTTCATCAATAGTTTTGGGAAGTTCTTCTTCTGTTTTTTCAGGTTCGGGGGCAGGTTTGGCAAACAATTCATTAATATTAGGAATCACCTTATCGTTATAGTAAGCTTCTTTTACAGCATAAAAGATATCAATAATATTAGATAAACTCTCAATTTTATCAGATGCT
>CAZOHR010000592.1:0-1617 GCA_964579045.1 uncultured Bacteroidales bacterium
AATGATGTTGAATTAATGCAAGATTTGCTGGAATTAATCATAATAGAAAAAGTAAATTACCTAAATGTGATGCAAGAAGCATCATGTAATAATGACTTTCTGTCACTTGCTTCCGAAGCCCACAAGATGAAAAGTGCGGTAGCAGTGCTCGGTTTTGACAATTTGGCAGAAGAAATTGCTGATTTAGAGAAGATTGCATTAAAAAAAATATCTGGTTTTGATTTTGATAATAAAATAAATTGTATTTTTATATCGTTGAATGAACATTTAAAAGAATTAGAAAATTACTTAAAAAAATAGACTATGGGATTATTAAACAAACTTAAGAATGAATTTATTGATATCATTGAGTGGCTAGACCCAACGAATGATACTATTGTGCACCGTTTTGAAAGATATCAGAACGAGATTAAAATGGGAGCAAAGCTAACCGTTCGCGAATCGCAAGTTGCAGTTTTTATTAACGAAGGTCAAATTGCCGACGTTTATAAACCAGGTATGTACACTTTGCAGACTCAGAACATGCCTATTCTTTCAACATTAAAGGGATGGGTTCATGGTTTTAACTCACCATTTAAAGCTGAGATTTACTTTGTTAACACAAAGAAATTCCTCGACAACAAATGGGGAACTCCAAATCCTGTTATGTTGCGCGATCCTGAATTTGGACCAATTCGTATTCGTGCTTTTGGCGTTTATGAATTTAGAGTAGAAGATGCTGCCTTGTTTATCCGCGACGTTGTGGGTACAGATGGCGATTTTACTACTGAGCAGGTTACAAATCAGTTGCGTAATATTATCGTTACTAGATTTACCGATGCAGTTGGTGAAGCAAAGATTCCAGTTCTCGATATGGCTTCAAACTATAATGAGTTCTCCGAAAAAGTTGCTGGTGTTATCATTGCTGAATACAAAGAATATGGTTTAAATATGACCAAATTCTTGGTTTCTAATATCAGTCTTCCACCAAATGTTGAAGAAGCTCTCGACAAACGTTCAAGCATGGGTATTATTGGTAATATGAACCAGTACACTCAATTCCAAGCAGCAAATGCTATGGAAGCTGCTGCAACCAATCCTGGTGGCGGTGCTGCTTCCGAAGGAATGGGAATGGGAATGGGAATGGCTATGGCCGGCACCATGATGAATTCTATGAACCAAAGTATGAACCAGAATCAGCAGCAACCACAAGGACCACCACCTATGCCTCAGGCAGTGACCTTCTTCGCTGTTGTTAATGGTGCGCAGGCAGGACCTTTCGATGCAAATGTTCTAAAACAAATGGTTGGAATGGGAACATTCACAAAAGAAACTTTAGTATGGAAGCAAGGTATGGCTAATTGGATGCCAGCAGGACAAGTGCCAGAAATGGTTCAAGTGTTCGGCGCTGCTCCACCACCACTACCTCCTCCAACTCCTGGAATGTAATAATATTATGAAAAACGGCACTTTAGGGTGCCGTTTTTGATTTTTGTAAAATCTTGCAAATTGAAATAGAAACGGGTCAAGCAATTTTTCTGGGGGAAGGTAAAATATAGCAAACAACGATTAATCGAATTATAGCGATGAATAATCGTCGTTGCGACGCGGGTAGGCCTTGGAAAAACGGCGAGCCAG
>CAZOHR010000593.1:0-1613 GCA_964579045.1 uncultured Bacteroidales bacterium
TATCGGATTATTTGTAACAGATTTATGCCCAGATGATCCAATGTCAAACTGTGTTGCATCAATTGATAATGCTCAGTCAAATCCTTCATTAAGTGACATTAACCTTGTTGGTGGTACAACCTATTTTATTATTGTTAGTTCTGCTAACACACTTTTAGGCAACGCTACCACAGTTAATTTTGATATCGAAATTACCAAAAACATGGAAAATGATCTTGCTGTTACTTCACTAGAAGGCTTAAACTCAGCATGCGATTTAGCTAATCCTTCAGTTGGTTGTTATATTACTAATAATGGTACAAATCCTGCAAGTGGTTTCGATGTAAATTACACAATAAACGGTGGGGCAGTTGAAACTGAAGCATACGTTGGAACAATCGATCCATTTGAAACTGCATATTTTGAATTTGCTGTTAATGCAGATTTAACTGCTGTTGGTTCATATGATGTAAGTGTTTATACTAGTCTTGCAGGCGACGAGAATCCAGCAAATGACAATATGGACATCACAGTTGTACATTACCCAACTTATTCATCATTTCCTTTTGTAGAAGATTTTGAATCTGGAGACGGATATTGGTCAACAGGTGGGGTTGCATCATCATGGGAATATGGAAATCCTGACGAAATGATCGCTGAACTTGTTATTAACTCTGCTGCATCTGGAGAATATTGCTGGGTGACAAACCTTGAAGGAAATTCAAATACTAATGAAGAATCATATATCGAAAGTCCTTGTTTTGACTTATCATCTTTATTCTTACCAACATTAGAATTAAGCACATGGGTTGATTTTTCATTTTTCGGCAACTCGGCTGAACTTGTAGCTTCTGTTGATGGCGGTGCAACTTATACTGTTAGCATATATTCTTTTGCGACAACAACTGGTTGGCAAAATATAGTTGTTCAAATGCCTGATCTTGCAGGAATGTCAAATGTTAAATTCAGAGTAAATTACACAAGCGGATTTTTAGCTGCAAATGGTATTGCAATTGACGACTTTGCAATTTCTGAAGCTGTTTTAAATGATCTAGGTGTTACTAGTATAACTACTCCTAACACAAGCTGCTCTTTAACTGATTCTGAAGAAATAAGTATAGAAATCACAAATTTCGGAGCTCAAACCCAAAACAGTACAGAGGTAACATATTCATTAGATGGTGGAGCAACATGGCTTGCAGTACCTGAAGTTTTCACATCGCCAATGTTCACAAGTCAACAATACTATTACACCTTCACAACAACTGCCGATTTATCTGCTTATGGTGATTATGAAATTGTTGCTAAAGTTATAAACACTGGTGACGAGGATTTAACTAACGATGAGTTTTACAAAACTGTTGTTTCTCAAAACACAATTGCTGCTGATGAATATGACGAATCGTTTGAATCTGGCAATGGAGGTTGGTATGCTTATGGCGAGAACTCAACTATGGAGTTAGCAATGCCTGCAAATACATTAATAAACTCTGCTGCTGATGGCGATTACGCATGGGTAACAAATGCAACTGGATTTAATGATCCTGCTGAAATTTCTTATTTGGAATCTACTTGTTTCGATTTTACAGGTATGGTAAATCCTAAAATCAAAGCTATGGTACAATATGAAACTA
>CAZOHR010000594.1:0-1612 GCA_964579045.1 uncultured Bacteroidales bacterium
CTTTCTCCATTTTCTTGTTTTGGAAGTCGTTGTTGTACTTAACTTTACCCTCAAAAACAATCTTTGTACCCTTGATGATCATATGCTCTTTATCGAATAAATCAGTATTGAGTTCCTTTCCAACATAAGGCTTGATTTTTATTTCGTTATTATTGATTGTTGGCAACACAGACACTACAATCAATTTAGCATTTTTTGGCAATTCAGCTTCGATCTTCAATGTATCGGAAAATTTATACAGCGTAATCATACTACTGCCATAGGGTATAAAATTGTCAAATTTGAAATTCCCAGGTACATCATAACCACCCACTCCGATAACGAGTATTTTGAGATTTGGTAGGACTTTGCAAATCTCCAGAATGGTGGGCACGTCGAACCACAAACCGGCCAAATTTAAACGTTCGATTGTAGGGTGATCTTTTAAGAAATTGATTAAAGGCTTAACTCCGTTAGGATCTTCTGGAACGCTGACACCAGTATTAACGTATTCGAGATAATTAGGCTGACTGCTGATACTAAAGTATGGCAAGCACGTGAGACTGAATTCCTTGCGGTTGTTAAATGTGTCACTCCCTGTCTCTTTAATCCATTTAAAAAGTTTTGGAATATCAACCTTAGATATTTGGAAATGTGACACATTTTTTGCACTTAATTTATCGAATAATATTTGGTTGATTTGATCACTATCGTACGAAAAACTAATTTTTTTAACTGACTTGAAGCATTCCACTAAGTCCTCAAATGGAATCACAACGCTGATGAGTTCATTTTTATCGTTTAGCAACTCTAGTCTACCTTTACTTTCATTGACCTCAAGATGACTATCTTGATAACATTTTTTAATAAATTTTGAACGCCCTTTATTCTCTTCGAGATGAACCATAAGGTCAAATCTAGCATCAAAAAAGCGATTGCATGTCTGCTCCGAGAACACAGGTGCTGATTGTTTACGTAATTGATGACATTGTTGGAGTATCTCCGTTAATCGTTTGTTTTTTTCTTCACTGTTGAAACATGTATCCAAAAAATCTTTGGTGTAGCTTGTTTTTTCTTCATCGTTTACGATTCCATAACGTCTATTGAAAACAAATTTTGTATAGCCGTCGTGAGAAACAAAAACCAATCCTTTGCTAGGCGACCGCTTATTGACAAATTCCTCAACACCTTTACCTATGCGAATCTCGACATCACGACCAGTACCCCACTCTAAGTAACGGTAACCTTTATCATTCTTCATCTCTTTAAAATCGAACCAGCTCAAACCTCCTAAAAAGTCAGACGTTTTGAATATTTTTATTTGTTTCGGATGTAGATTCTTAATCAATTGGTGAACTTCACGCCTGGGATGGCCTTCATGTAAATAATCATAATTTGCTTTATAGCTGAAATCCTGAATCTTTTCTGGTTCAGAAACCTCAGCATTTTTCAAAGAACCATCACCTTTGTAATAGTCATCGGCAAACTTGATTTTGAGATCTAAAAAGGCATTTTTTTTGCTGTATGTTTGATTGTGCTTATCTTTTGCGTCTTGAATGTCCTTCATAATATCTTTTATATCAAGGCCATTCTGAATCATTAATGCGAAAATTTGAAGACTATCTTCTTTACC
>CAZOHR010000595.1:0-1606 GCA_964579045.1 uncultured Bacteroidales bacterium
CATCATCATCACGACTGAATTGGCCACACAACAAAGGAAACCGAAATCATGTTAATGTTTGGGAATATGCTGGTATGGATTACATGTTCCTTTACAACCTTTACAGATTAGTTTTTGAGCCTCAAGACTACAGCCTCCCAAAAGACAGAAATAATGAAATAGTAACAAAATCATACAAAACCTATCCAGTTCCTAACATGAAAGAAATTGATGCAGAGTTTTATTACTTACCACCTAAAAAGGAAAAGTAATTTGGTTCTACCTCTAATCTAATGGAAGATTTGTCATTTATAAAATTTAAATTATACTTTTTTGCTTTTCCCAACACACCCTTGTTTTCCTAAAGGAGCCCGACGCACACATTCTAGATGCTACAAAGTGCGGATGGCATCCTTTAGGTCATTGATCCGCCGCGGCGGAGTCGAAATGTAGGGAGTACAGGGAGTGGTTTGGCAATAAGCAAATTTTACCCACTAAAAAAAATGGTAGAACCAGTAATTTTGACTGAGGTATTAATCTAAACATACACTTTTTATTCATAAATACTCTTTCCTATTTATAATTATTGAATGCAACACATCGAAATTATTGTTTGATAACATAATTGCATCAAATCAAAACTTTGGTTTTAGAAATACGTAAGAAATTTAGCTGACAGATTCAAAAAGCATTGTTTAAACATATCGAATGAAACTTACCAGCACTTACATATTATTGATTTTGCTTTGTTTTTCGGGCTTTGTATCAGGTCAGGATCGTAATTATCTGTATGGTGGACTAGACATTGAGTGTTTTCGATACAACGAACCTTTTAAATTGATAATCGACGACTTTAATAATTATCACGATGCAAACGACATTAGCACTGCGCACTCATTTGCACTTCCTTTTTATATGCAGGGATATTCCCTTGGGGCAAAAATTCATTCACGCTTTAGCGAATTTGGTGGTAATGTTCATTTTAAGAGTTTTACAACAATAGCAGAAGGCAACAACAGCGAAGGAAATGAATATTATAATAAACTAGCTACATCCTACAATGGCTTCCACCTTTTTTACAGAATCCTAATTATAAACACCAATTATTTTCGAACCGGCCCAGGAATAAGTTTTGAGGTTGAGCAATTTAAAATGAAACTCGATTTTTCAAAAGATCCTTCATGGAATACTATGTTACCTATAAACAAGGCACTAATGTCGGGGCAACTCACTTACACTTTTTCTATTGGAGGACCGAAGTTTAATATGGATATCGGAGCTTTCTATCAAATTCCATTCTGGCAGATAGACTTTTCGAATCTGAATAATAAATTAAACGAAGGCTTTGCAACAAATTACGATGCTTCGCAAATGAATTTCAACCCTGTTAAATATGGTGTTAGCTTATGTATTGGTTTGGGCGCAAGGGGAAATTATGATTTCTAGAATTATTTTAAAATCCAATTCTGACCACAAAAGATTTCTCACCCTTCCTACGTCAGGGTTCGAAATGACTTTTTCTAATAACAAGTCTGCGGCGACGAAAGATAATCTGATATTTATTGTAACTGATTCGTCGCCGCCGCAATACTTGATTAATGAAGTCATTTCGAACGGAGTGAGAAAT
>CAZOHR010000596.1:0-1606 GCA_964579045.1 uncultured Bacteroidales bacterium
AAAGAATGTCCGTTAAATATCGACCATCCAACATTTATCCTCGATTTGCGCAGATATTTAGTCATGGAAGAAGCATCTGCGCCATCACAACTTAATGCTATTTTCTCTAATATTGAAAATAATGGTGCGCCTTGGCAGTATTCGAATCAGGATAGGTTGAAGTGGATAGAGTAAAAATAACAAATTACGGTGCCTTCGACTCCGCTCAGTCACCTGAGTATCCGTTGAATGAGCGAAGTCGAAGGCAACAAATAACAAATAACAAAAAAAACAAATAACAAATAACAAAAAACAAAAAAACAAAAAAACAAAAAACAGCAGAATCTAAGACCCTAGCTAATCTCCCTTAGCCTCCGCCTTAGCCTTAGCCTAAAATAAAAAGTTATGACAACATTAGATTCAAAAATATCAGTTCCAGTAATGGCAGATGTGTTTGCCACAGGAAAGAAACCTGAGTATCTATTCTGGGTAGGTTGCGCTGGTGCATTCGACAACCGTTACATGAAAGTTGCCAAAGCATTTGCAACAATTCTTAACCATTTAGGAACAGATTATGCCGTTTTGGGAACAGAAGAGTCATGCACTGGAGATCCAGCACGTAGAGCAGGAAACGAAATGTTATTTCAGATGCAGGCGATGACAAATATCGAGATTTTCAAGATGTATGAAATTAAGAAAGTCATCACCATTTGTCCGCATTGTTATAATGTTTTCAAAAACGAATATCCAGATCTAGGAGCGGAATTCGAAACTATGCATTATACCGAGTTTTTAGCAGAAATGATTAAAACGGGCAAACTTAAAACCGATAAATCAAAACTCCAAGGTCAAATAGTTACATTCCACGACCCTTGTTATCTCGGTAGAGCAAACGACATTTACGAAGCCCCTCGTTTTGTTATTAATGCACTAGGACTTAAACTTGCCGAAATGCCTCGCAATAAAAGCTTTGCTTTATGCTGTGGTGCTGGCGGTTCACAGATGTTTAAAGATGCCGAAAAGGGAACAAAAGAGATATTTATCGAAAGAACAGAAGAAGCTCTCGAAACCAAAGCCAATGTAATTGCCACATCGTGTCCTTTCTGCATGACGATGATGACAGACGGATTAAAGTATAAAAACAAAGAAGAAGAAATCAAAAATTTTGATATAGCAGAGATGGTAGCATCAGCAATTATTTAGCTAATTATTTAACAATGAAAAAGAACATTAATGATTGTACTCCAACAGAAAAGGCCGCTCTGATTTTAGATTTATTTCATCGTACCACCATGCATAATGCAATGTGGTTTGCCGAAGCAATCCATCAATATGGACGCGAAAAAGCTTATGAAATAATGCAGGTTGCTTACAAACAAAGTTACGGAATTCAACTTAAACGACTTGCTGGCTTCTTTGGCGAAGATGTTGACGAAAATAAGCTTCCATTACCATTGGTAAATATGTCCGAAGACAAAAAAGATGGACTTATGGAGGCTTTATCCATAAATTGGCTTGCAAACGATGGAGTTTGGTTTCAGGCAATCGAAAACTCAAAAGGTATGAGTGAAGCAAAGCGCTGCAACGACTCTGCATGGGCAAACTTCTCTCCTTTCGAAGCAATTTC
>CAZOHR010000597.1:0-1605 GCA_964579045.1 uncultured Bacteroidales bacterium
CAATTCTAATTGTTTCGCTCTCACCGCTTGAGCTGCCCGCCGTTTTGCCATGGCCAACCCGCGTCGCTACGAATACTGTTCATAGCTTAATTTGCTACATTTAGACCCTTTGAAAATGCTGCCAACTTTAAGGTTTCGAACAGTAATGATTACAACCGAAGTCCGCAGGGCGAGCTCAGCGCGATGCAGTGAGCGGTGCCGAACTGAAGTTAAATCCGCGCGAGCTTGGGAGTTTAGATTTTACTCCAAATCATATTCCTCTTCAAAGTACTCGTAACCGTCAATTATATCGAGATAAATTCCGTCGAAACCAGCATTCAGAACTTTCGATATATACGAGCCTTCATTGCCATAAATAATATCTTTCCATTCCTGTTCCCAGTATCTGACTTTGTAATTACCGCGCCAAGCAGGATTTTCGCCTTCGAGCCAAGTTGGTGCATCGTTTTTCCAATCTGCATTCCAATATGGGCGATAATCTTCTGCTTCGCCAATGCTCACATAGGCAATCACCTTTCTTAAACCTCCGTTGTGCTTGCTTTTAATTAAGGCCAAATCCTGAGCAGTTAGAGCATAATCATTAAAATACAAATCAATTATTACCAAATCATAATTCGTTGCAGCAATTGCCGACAACATTTCTGCTTTTGTACTGTAATTTTCGGGATTTATCAAATACAGGAAATTTCTAGCCATCGAAATATCTGTAATATCGCTTGCGTTTTCGTTAAACGGTGCCGTCGGATACGATGGAATATTATTTAGATTTCTTTCATCAGCTGCAAAAGATATAAAACCATTTGTCTGATTCTGCTGGTACGAATTGTCAATTTTTGTCTGAGTAGAACAATAGTCAATTGCAAGTACCTCAATATTATTCTGTTCAAATAATAAACACAAATCCAACATTAGCTGTTTGTCTTCGTCTGGAGTTTCTTTATCATCGCCAGTATAACCATAAAACAAATCTTCGCGACCTGTTGCATCAAATGCATCGAGATATTCTGTATTTACAACTCCGTTAACTTCGCCGTTGTCAGTAATTAAGGCTTGGCCATTTTGTGGAATTACAATAAAATCGCTTTTAATATCTTTTGAATAATTGCTGATTCCAACCACAAAATCACGCATTTCTTGCCTTACATCAATATTTTCGGGCAATGGGTTATCTTTTTTGCAGGAAACAAATACAACTAAGGAAATTATAAAAACATAAACCAGATATTTCTTCATTATACATCAAATTTTAGTTAAAAAAACGGTAACTATTTAGTTCTCTGGCAAAATCGGTGAGCGGTAAGAGGTAACCCACCGATTACCGATTACTGATTACTGACCACAGACCACAGACCACCGACCACATCTTACAAAAACACATTCTTGTTTTAACATAATACGTCATACATAATACCTCATAATTAAAAAGAACGTCTAATCACAATCTACCTCGCCTGCGCCTATATGCTCAAAACCTACTAATGTAATAGAACTAGAGATTTTATCTCCGGCGTTAAAGAAATCAACTCCTTCGTCGAGACTTATGCTCATAAGGCTTAGTGGTTTATCAATAAATGATTTTGGAATATTAAAATAGTTTGAAATTTC
>CAZOHR010000598.1:0-1600 GCA_964579045.1 uncultured Bacteroidales bacterium
AAGATAAAAACCATCATTGATAATGAGGTTCTGGACGATAAGCAAATGGTTTATTACCTAAAGCACGAGATTTTTAATGCTGAAGCATCATTGCCTGTGGATGGAGAAAGCTGCGATATAAAGGATTTAATTTCGCAGAATTTGGCTGATTTAAAATTTGCTGATGGAAAATCATTAGCTATTTCGAGTGGCTTTGAAGCAATTGACAGGTTTGGAGGATTTTTCCCTGGCGAGTTTATCGTAATTGGCTCAAGACCATCTATGGGGAAGACTCTTTTGATGGTTAGTATGGCAATGGAAATGGCCAAAGAATTACCATTGCTTTATTTTAGCTTTGAGTCGTCGCAAAGGAATTTGGCTGCACGTTTTATGTCTGCATTTACAGATATAAGTGCGTACAAAATAATTGCTAATACAGTGAGCGACGATGAATTGCAATTGTTGGAATCTGCAAGTGATGAATTTGCCCGACTAAATATTCACATCAGCGAAAGTTGTAGAAACTCTATCAGTTCATTCAAAGCCTATTGCGAGAAAATGATTGCCGAAAAAGGTATCAAAGTTATTATGGTTGACCATCTCCAGCTTATGAGTTCTAACCGATACAGCAAAGGTCGTGACATGGAACTTGGATATATTAGCCGAGAACTGAAAAACATTGCAAAGGAAAATAATGTTTGCGTTATTGCAAGCAGTCAATTAAGTAGATCGGTTGAAAGCAGGTCTGGAGATAAACGTCCGGTTTTGTCTGATTTGAGAGACTCTGGAAATATTGAACAGGATGCCGACAAAGTTTATTTTGTGCACCGTCCCGAGTATTATGGAATTGTTTGCGATAGCGAAGGAAATAGTTTAGTCGGTATGGTAACGTTAATCTTTTCGAAGAACAAAAATGGGCCAACAGGTGATATTTTTTTGCGCATCAATAAGGACAAGACAAGAATAAGGTCTCTGCAGAACTATAGTAGGGATTTTGAAATTTTGGATTCGCGACTAAAAGAAATAAGCGGTGATTTAAATAATGATAATCTTAACATATTTTTAAGTCCATTTTAAGGCTAACTGTTGAATTGTGTAAATAACGTGAATTATAAATTTGTAAAATACATACAAGATTAAACCAAAGAACTAAATATGAAGAGCCGTTGAAATCAAATTATGAGGTCAAACATAAAGACCTTGAGGCTGTGTTCCTGCAGCCCGTGACGAAGTGGAATAATATGTAATTTAGCAGTTCTGCTTCGCATAACTGCGAGTAATCAAAGATAATTAATCAACGGCTCTTTCTTTTTTATATGAATACGCACACCGAAATAATAGCCCTTGCGAAAAAGCTCAAACCTGAATTACCTAAGCGTTTTTCAAGTAGCTACTATATTGAGCACGAGCCCAAATCACTAAGACGATACCAACATGCGGCCTTGATTCTCCATACAGTTGAAACTATGCCAGAACTTACAAGGCTTGTAAAAACGGAATTTAATGTTTTCGAGGAGTTAATTAACAATCCTCAATATCACCATTATCAGATTCCCAAAAAGAAAGGAGGATTTCGTGATATTTATGCGCCTTCGCAAACTTTAAAGCGAGCGCAGAAAAT
>CAZOHR010000599.1:0-1593 GCA_964579045.1 uncultured Bacteroidales bacterium
TTAGAATTAGAAAATCCGGTAGTTTTCCTTGTTCCAGTAAAATTATAATATCTCTGATCTGTCGTAGTGGATGTAAATGTATTTAACACATTTTGATCAAGCTGCTGATTTGTCATTCCTTCACGCTCAGCATTTACCCTGACTCCGACCATGGGTGTTGATAGCCCATTTAAATAATTTTTGTACATCGCAGACTCAGATCCTTCATTTTCTATTATTGTTAAATGCCATTTTAAAAATGGTGTGCCGACAGGATAACCGCCAAATGTTATTGGCTCTGTGACTGAAACACATTTATTATTAGTATCCATATAAAGATTTTCCCCAGATTCGGGAACCACGTGCGTAGATGTATGAGCAGTAAAGAAATTTAAAATTGGTAATTCTATAGGTTTGCTTGTAATTTCCGTATATTTCCCACTCGGGTCGCTCAGAGTTATTTGATTATTACGAGCATACGCATAAGCATTTTGATTTTGTGGGTCGGAGAGCCAACTGCTATCAAAACTCCAGAACATTGGATCCTGAGTAGTAAACCTTCCTATTGTTCCATTATAATACCTTGCGTTAAGGTAATTCAAGCCCGTGTCTGAGTCAAACTCTTGGCCAATGTATTTACGTTGTTCTGAAAAATCGCTAGTGTCAGCTTTTTTATCTAAACGAATTTGACCAAAAGGATAATAATCTGTGGTTTCAATTACTTTATTGTCTTTATCTAGCACAACACTTGAACCAGCAAGATGGTCTGTGAGAGTTGTGGTTGCTGTAGCAGTGGCTCCAGTTCCCGTAACTGTGGAAAGCATTACTCCATTAGCAAAGATGTGTTTGGTAATTGTTGTGGTGTCATCTGGCATTTTGTCTGCAAAATTGTAGTTTGAGTTTGGGTAATATGTGGTGGTAACTGCTCCATCTATAGTAGTTACAGTAGTTTTAATTCTTTGACCTTGCGTATCATAAGCATATTCGCTAATTGCTCCTGAGGCAATGCTAGTGGCAGTGACTAAATGGTTGTTATAATCATAAGTATACGTGTTGGCTTCATCGGATAACATATTTCCGTTTTGGTCATAAGTATAGTTATCTGTAGTGGTTACATCTGAGGCATAAGCGGTTGGGATTATGAAGTCAAAAATTTTAGCAAATATTTTTTTGAAAAAATTTGATTTTACAACTTTGTTTACTGTTATTGTTATAGATTTTGTTACAGTTTCTGAAGCATTTGTGGCGGTAAGAGTATACCTACCACTCTCCGACATCGGGAACGATATTTGTCCTTCACTATCGGTCAACCCATCCAAGTATGTTGACTGGATTGGATCGGCGGTTGGCGGGACACCAAGTAATGTATTCCACCAGTTTGTTGAATACACTGTTGAGTTTAACATCACAACGGACACGTGGCAACCAGCCTGATTGTTACCCTTCACATCGAGGATGTTTATGTTTACATCTTTTGGATATAAGAGGTTGAGTGCAGTATTTGATTGTGACGTACTGATGATGATGTAATTCAGTTTTGTTTCTGTTGAGTTTGCAAGTGTGTTGTTAACTGTCAAACGAACAGTGTAAGTACCGAGTGCTGTATACACGTGT
>CAZOHR010000600.1:0-1590 GCA_964579045.1 uncultured Bacteroidales bacterium
CACCTTATTCAATAAAGTGATGTTAAAATGATTTGCGACCAGATATTTACTTCAGAATAGATCTTTTCAAGCCTACCATTGGTTGCTCTGAACAATAATTTAGGTTCGGCATATTCCACGGAGTTGTCATAGACGTATAATCTATCAACTAGTGGTGCAATCATACTACAATTAAAAATTGATTTGGTGAATCGACTTACAATTTTTGAAATTGGAACATCATGTCCACCTTCCATTACACGATGTGCAATACGTGAGGCATTAATGGAAGGATGATCAGTACCAACAAAAAATAGTCTTATGAAATAACCTGCTTCTTTTGCCCTTTTGATATAATCGATTTTGTCAGCTGCCGACAAAACGGTTTCAAATAAAATACCTTCCCTATTTAATAAACATTCTTCCCTGAGTTCAGCAGCCTTGTTGGCTGCTTTAATGACAGCTGCTGGAGAGTTCCAATCCCCGAAATCATCTTGAGCAATATTATCTGGATTTATATAAACACAATTTTCTATCCATTGATGCTCCAATATTTTGCCCGTGACTGATGTTTTACCTGAACCGTTTGGCCCTGCAATAATTATCAGCTTTGGTTGTTCTATTTTCATTTTGCATCAGGAATATTTATCCTTTGGTGATTTTTGACTCTAATTAACAATTGTTTAAGTTGTTCAAAAAATATCTCGTTTGTTTTCCGAGCTTTTTCTTTCACTTCAGCAGCCACATCCTGCATTAAAAGATGCAATTGTTCGTCGGTTGGCTCCTTATCTGAAGAAAATTGATAATTGATTCTCATAATCGCCTGTTTTATTGCAAAAATAAGCATTTATTAAGGAACCAAGAAATTTGGATAATCTTATTCCTTATGACAATAATGAAGGCTGTCGATGATTATGTTTTTGTACTCGTTGCGTGAAAACAGATCACTCATAGGACTGATAACGAAGTGGTGTTTTTTTACATTGCCAGAGGGGCACAAGAAAAAGAATTTGACGAATTAAAAAATGATTTTGGATAGAACAAAATGCCTTTCTCTAAAATGGAGCAAAATACAGTATTTCTCCTGTTTATGGCTATGTGTAAGAATTTATATGCGCACATGATTGTCAGATTCTCTGAAAAAATAAAGTCGTTGTCTCCTCATTTTAGAATCAAGAAATTCATTTTCAGATTCATCTGCATAATTTTACCCGTCTTTTCAAAAAACAAAAGGTGGTTCGTCCACCGAATACAGGAATTTTACAGAAAGGATAAAGTGTGTTTTTAATTCAGAAATCATAATACCGGGTTTTGCGCATACCCGATTGCTTAACATTCGCTGTCAAATATGAGCAGTTGGTATACCTGCAATGCCATATTTTAGCTTTTGCAAAGCAAGATACGGGTCGCAGACCCACGCCAGCGGGGGGATTGTCATGCCTCCAAAACTGATATATAAATAGTTGCGGCTCGTGTTAAAATGCAATAACTGATGAAGCATAAAAATATGGAATAACTTTCTTTAAACCACGCGATACAATCGCGCGGGAGCGAGGGCGGCTCGTGTTAATATGCAATAACTGATGAAGCATAAAAATATGGAATAACTCT
>CAZOHR010000601.1:0-1571 GCA_964579045.1 uncultured Bacteroidales bacterium
TCCTTACCCTTCTTAATCATAAACTCCCATGCTTTTTCTCTTTCGTTGGGGATTTCGCCTTCCAGAATGGCTTCTTTGATAGCATTCTTTATGTCACCAACTGTTTTGCAGGCAGGAATTCCAAAGTAATTCATTATCTCTTCACCGCTTACTGGTGGTTGGAAATTGCGCAGTGAGTCTCGTTCTTCAACTTCGATAATCTTTTTTCGAACCTGCTTAAAATTTTCGATATATTGGTGGACTTTCTTCTCATTCTTAGATGTAATATCTGCTTCACACAAAGTCATTAATGCATCAATATCTTCTCCTGCATCAACAAGCATTCTCCGAATTGCCGAATCAGTTACGATTTCTTCAACAAGTGCAATTGGACGCATGTGTAGATCTACAATTTTTTGAACAAACTTCATCTTCTCATTTAACGGTAGCTTAAGCCTTGTGAAAATGTCTGGTACCATCTTAGCACCAACAAAATTGTGAGAATGAAATGTCCAGCCAATACCATCTACAAATCTTTTGGTTCGCGGTTTTGCAATATCATGAAGCAAAGCTGCCCATCGCAACCAAATATCATCGCTTAATTTTGCCAGATTGTCTAATACCTGAATAGTATGCAAAAAATTATCCTTATGACTAATATTTCTATGTGTACTCACACCAGAAAGTTGATGTAATTCCGGAAATATTATTTCCAACAAACCAGAATCGAATAGAAGTTTAAATCCTATCGATGGCTTGTCTGTCATTATTATCTTGTTGAGTTCTGTATGAATTCTTTCGGCAGATATAATATTTATTCTTTCTTTATTTCTTTTTATTGCTTCAAAACAGTCATTATCAATTACAAAATCGAGCTGTGCGGCAAAACGAATTGCCCTGAGCATTCGCAATGGATCGTCAGAGAATGTAATGTCTGGATCGAGAGGCGTGCGTATTATTCTAAATTGTAAATCTTCAATTCCATTAAATGGATCTGTTAATTGACCGTAAGTCTCTTTGTTCAGACTAATTGCTAATGCATTAATGGTAAAATCTCGCCTTTTCTGATCATCTTCAATGCTACCCGATTCCACTACTGGATTTCTGCTTTCGAAATTGTATGATTCCTTTCTTGCACCAACAAATTCTAAATCTGTGCCGTCATAACTAAACATCGCTGTACCATAAGTTTTAAAAATACTTACGTTTTTAACACCTACATGATTTGCAAGCTTTCTGGCAAAGTCGATACCGCTACCAAGAACAACAATGTCTATATCTTTCTTTTCTGATCGAGCAAGTAGTTTATCACGCACAAATCCACCAATAACATAAACTTCCGTTTTATCAAATTGCGACAATTCAGAAATTATTCCAAAAATCTTGTGAGTCAAAAACTCCGTTATTTCAATTTTTTTATCTGTCAATTGAACAATTATTTTATTTCTCTGTTTTTAGAGAAAAGGATTTACAAAAATATTTAAAAAGAATTTAAAAATGGCAGAACATCTTACAAAAGAAACTTTTATCGAAAAGATTTTTGATTTTGAAAAAGAAACAGAGTGGAAATACAAAGGCGAAAGACCTGCAAT
>CAZOHR010000602.1:0-1570 GCA_964579045.1 uncultured Bacteroidales bacterium
CAAATGCTGTGATTGTAATTGGAGTGCTTTGGAATGCGCTTCCCGAAGTTAAAGAAATTTCATAATTTGTTGTTGGAGTAATAATAACGTCACTACCGTCTAAATCTGTTCCACTCAAGTTAAATGCTTGTTCTGCAGATGGGCCGTTACCAATAACATAATTTAAACCAGTCAAACTAATTGGATTTGCAACGAGTGTAGCGCCAGGAATATCTGTAACGCTTCCATTACAAGTAACAGTAACATCATCTGCTAGGCCACCAGAAATAGTGATAATTTCAGAGTTGTAATCTGCGATTGCCAACCCTTCAGCTAGTCTAACATAAACAGTTGTAGCGGTTCCGTCGAATGCAGAAAGAGTAATCGGAGTGTTTTGGAAAGCTGTACCACTAGTTAATGAAATTTCATAATTAGTTGATGGTGTAATACTAACATCTGACCCATCAAGTAAGGTTCCACTTACAACAAATGATTGTTCAGCAGAAGGGCCTGAGCCGATAACGTATGTAAATCCGCTTAAAATTGCGGGGTTTACATTGAGTGTTGGAGTAGGAACAATTCCACCACATGTAAGCTCGATATTATCAAGATACGCACGTTTAACATCTGTACCAATTTTAATTTTTGATAATGGCGTTCCATCAGTAATATCAATGCTTGCAGTCTGGAAATCAGTAGTAGGAGTAAGGTCAGAACCTACCTGAACGAAAGTAACTCCGTCAGAAGCATGGAAAACTTGAACTACCGAAGCGTCAACATTCCATTTTGCATAATCGAAACTTAAAGTACCTCCTGCAGTGAGATCAATAGTTGGAGTAGTTATATATCCATTGAATGAGGATGTTCCAAGTTTAATTTCACCAGCTGCAGAATAGATTTTGAAACCTGTCCAACCAGTTGTTACGGTATAAGTATCTAGAGTGCTAGCGACATCAGTTCCACTAGGTGTAGCATGAGTACCATCTGTAAAATTATCGAAATATTCAGCTAAACAAGGAGTTGTAGAAGGGTCTAAAACGCTACCAGTGCATTCTACAGTGATGTCGATTGCTCCTCCGCCTGTAATTGTAATAGCTTCAGATGTATAGCTTCCGATACCAAGACCTGCGATTAGTCTAACATAAACTTGAGTATCTGTACCATCAAAAGTTGTTAACGTAATAGGAGTGCTTTGGAATCCTGTTCCTGAGCTTAAAGAAATTTCAAAATTAGCTGTTGATGTGAGTACCACATCACTGCCATCTAAAGCTGTTCCACTTAAAGTAAAAGTCTGTTCAGCAGAAGGTCCAGATGCTTCGATATAGTTTAATCCAGTTAAAACTATCGGATTTGCAATTAAAGTTGGACTTGGAATATCACTTACACTTCCGCTGCAAGTTACTGTAATATCAGCTGCTCCACCACCTGAAATTGTAATAAGTTCGGTGTTGTAATCGCCAATTCCAAGGGCTGCAATAAGTCTAACGTAAACTAAAGTAGCAGTACCGTCAAATGCAGGCAGAGTAATAGGAGTGCTCTGGAATCCAGCTCCTGAAGTTAAAGAAACTTCGTAATTTGTTGTTGGGGTGAT
>CAZOHR010000603.1:0-1569 GCA_964579045.1 uncultured Bacteroidales bacterium
TTGAGGGATTTTTGGAGAATAGAAAGAGATTGAATAATAACCTCTTTAAAACCACCCGAATTTTCTTTACGGCTATAAATATATTCTGACCAATCTTTAATTACGGTAAGAATTGTTCCTTCAACAGGTTTATCAATAGCTTCATAAACAAATGGAACTGTTTTATTGATACTTTCGGCAAAATCAGCAAGATTTGTTACAGGTTTATTTGCGGTCACAGCATTAAGACCATATAAAAACTGTGCAAATATAACTCCCGAATTTCCTCTTGCACCAATCATTGCAGCATCGGCAATATTAGAAATCGTTTCTTTGTATGACTTGCTTGGTTTTACATTGTCTATTACAGCACGAATTGTAGAAGCCAGATTTGTCCCTGTGTCCTTATCCGAAACTGGAAATACGTTTATATCATTAATAGCGATCTGATTATTTAACACATTTTGTCCACCAGCTAAAAATGCATAATAAATGTACTTCCCGTTGATTTCTTCTGCGTTGCTATATTTCATATCAAATCTTTTTATCATGAAGTGTTCAAATTTAATCAATTCTTCAAACAAAATTATGTTCTAAGTAAAAATTATGTTTTTGATAAATCAAGTCTTTAAAATAATTTACTTTCTTCTCAAAAAACAATAATTTAACAATAATGTTTAAGCAATCGGACAAACAGTTAAACAAGGACTGTTTATTATATATACATATGGTATAGTCAAACTCCTAGTAGTTGCAATTTGATTGATTGATGTGATTAAAATTGTTTTCATCTCACCCCCACAAACCTCTCCTCTCTTACAGTTTCACTTACTGCGCTTCTGTAGGCATTTATATTCTGAGCTTTCTTAAACTTCTTTAGCACTTTATGTGAATTTGTAAACGACATCGAAAAATATTCCCAGAAATGAAACATTTTGGTTAATAAATGACTCGGTCCCGATAATGCTTCGGCATAAGTTTCGTAAAGTTCGTCGTGGAAATTTTTGAAAAGTTCGTTGCTATTTTCGGGATGCTCAGTAGAATTGTTCTTAATCATTTGAGGCAAAAATGGATCGGCAATTATTCCACGACCAATCATCCACGTGTCAATTTCAGGAAAAAGCTTTTGCAATTCTATAAATTTGGAGACTGTTGTAATATCGCCGTTGTAAATCAACTGATGCTTTGTACTTCCGATGCATCTTTTAAACGTATCCAAATCAACATTTCCTTTGTACATCTGCTTACCAATACGGGCATGAATAGCAATGTTTTTAATCGGATATTTTTCTAGAATTGGCAAAATCTTGAAAATTTCATCGCTATTATTGAAACCTAATCGCATTTTTATCGAAACCGAAATTTCCGATTCGCTAAAAACCTTGCTTAAAATACTGTCAATCTTATCAGCATTTGGTAGTAGCCCCGAACCTAGTCCACGCTTAACAACTGTTGGCGAAGGACAACCAAGATTCCAGTTTAGCTCCTTATATCCTAGCTCCTGAACATCTTTTACAACAATCAAGAATTCTTCAGCATCGTTGGTAAGAACCTGTGGAATTAACTCCGAAACAGAATTATTCACAGGCA
>CAZOHR010000604.1:0-1546 GCA_964579045.1 uncultured Bacteroidales bacterium
TAATAAATTCTTCTGTAGTGTTTACAGGATTTTTATGATAAAATTCATTCTTATGATTATCGTAATGATAATCCTTTGCCATTTCTTCATAATTCTCGGCGATATCCTTGATTGCAGTTAGAATCGTTTTAAGTTCTTGGTCTGTCATTGTCGGATGCAGGGAAAGTCTAACCCAGCCTGGTTTGTCGGATAAGTCACCAGAGTTGATTTTCGAAGTAATTTCTGAAGACTTTTCATGGCTAACATTTAGTAAAAAATGCCCGTAAGTACCAGCACATGCGCAACCGCCACGAACCTGAACGCCGTATCTATCGCTAAGAAGTTTAACGATGAGATTATAATGAACATTTTCAACATAAAATGAGATAACACCTAGTCGCTCGCGTACATTACCAGCCAAGATTCTAAGATTTGGTATTTTGTCCATTTCGGCAAACGCCATTTTAAGCAATTCCTTTTCTCTAGCAATAATATTTTCAGTACCCATTTCTTCTTTAAGCTGAATAGCTAGAGCGGTGCGAATACATTGCAAAAAGCCTGGAGTTCCGCCATCTTCACGAGCCTCTATATCTTTAAGATACTCATATTCTCCCCAAGGATTAGTCCACTCCACGGTTCCTCCCCCAGGATGATCGGGACTTTTACTATTATACAAAGCTTTATCAAAAATCAGCACTCCCGAAGAACCAGGACCACCAAGGAACTTATGAGGTGAAAAGACTATTGCATCAATTTTTTCTTCAGGGTCGGCAGGATGCATATTTATCTCATCATAAGGAGCAGAAGCAGCAAAATCAATAAAGCACAATCCTCCGTGTTTATGCATAATTTTTGCCATTTTATGATAAGGAGTGTGAACGCCTGTAACATTTGAGCAAGCAGTAAATGAGCCTATTTTAACTTTTCTGTCTTTATATTCTTCGAGTTTTGCTTCTAGATTTACTAAATCCACAAGTAACTCATTATCTGGATTTAATACCACAACATCGGCAATTGTTTCGTACCATGATGTTTGATTGGAATGATGCTCCATATGAGTTAAAAAGACCACAGGTTTTTCGGAAGTTCCCAGACAATCCTTGCCTGTTAATTTACCACACATTTTTAATCCAATAATACGTTGAAGCTTAACAATTGCAGCAGTCATGCCAAAACCTGGAGTAATTAATACATCGTCGGGGCCAGCATTTACATGTTTTTTAATTATTTGTTTTGCATGATGATATGCGTTAGTCATTAATGTACCAGTTGTACTCGACTCGGTATGAGTATTTGCAACAAAAGGCCCAATAATATCTCTAAATTTATCCTCTATTGGCAAATACAATCTTCCGCTTGCAATCCAGTCGCCATAAATCATAGGTTTTTCGCCGCAAACGGTCCGGTGCAAAGTATTAAATCCAATTGTGTTTTTTCTGAAGCTGTCGAAATATTTTTCCAGATCTTTCATAAACTGTTTTATCATAGATTTATGCAAATAAATGGAAATATTTTGATTTCTAGATGTGTGAAAAGATTTTTTAACAGTAAATTATACAAAAAAAAG
>CAZOHR010000605.1:0-1545 GCA_964579045.1 uncultured Bacteroidales bacterium
ATTGATGCTTTTGTACACTACCTGAAATAATATAATTGGGTACTAAATCAATTATACCATTTTGAATTATAATATAGTCCAAAATATTTGGATGATTAATTTATTTTATTTATCTTTGGACCATAAAATAATTCAATATGGCAGCACCTAAAGTAATTTATGTAAAAGAGGATTTGCAATTCTTACGTAATGCATTGAAAACCAGCTCATTATACATTTCGCCGCGTATTAAAATGCTAATTGAGATAAAAAAGCATGAGGATAAAGGCATATCTAAACGTGACTTAGCTGAGATTGTTGGTGTAAATCACAATAGTATCCAGACCTGGCGCACAATGTATGTTAAGGGAGGAATAGAATTAATATTGTCGCACAAAAGGATTGGCTATAAACCATCAATAATTTCCGAGGATGAACGAAAAAGAATTGAAGGAAAGCTAAAGGATCCTTTTAATGGCCTGCGAGGATATAAAGAGTTATTATCTTGGATTGAAACAGAACTTGATAAGCAAATCGAATACAATACCCTTTATAAATATTGTGTTCGTGAGTTTGGATCTGCAATTAAAGTAGCTCGTAAAAGCCACGTAAATAAAATTCCAGAGGCAGTTGATGCTTTTAAAAAAACTTCGCACAACGCTGCATCGAAGCAATAAAAAGTAAAGAAAAAACCTTTGAGAGCGTAAATATATTTTTTCAGGATGAAAGCCGTTTTGGACTGTTCACCAGAAATGGAAAGGCTTTAACAGCAAAAGGTGTGAAGCCTATTTGTCCTTTTCATCAAGTCTTTAAATCTCTTTATTTATTTGGTGCATTTTCACCTTTGGATGGGGAAAAGTTTATGCTAGAAATGCCTTTTTGTAATGCGGATACTTTTCAAATTTTTCTAAATGAATTCTCTCAGCAAAAAACAGACGAACTAAAACTGATAATTCTTGATAATGGAGCATTTCACAAAGCAAAAAAACTCGTTATTCCAGAAAATATTGTTTTAATATTTTTGCCCCCATATTCTCCAGAACTTAACCCAGCTGAAAAAGTGTGGGCAAAATTCAAACGCGATTTCTCTAATCGATTGTTTAAATCTCTAGATTCTCTCGAAATTTATCTAGCCGAATTGTCTAACTCTCTTAAAGCATCTGAAGTAAAATCTATCTGTTCTTTTAGTTATATTTTTTCAAATCCTTTTTGGACTACGAAATAATTCAATTTGGTATTATTTGTTTAAGTACAGGTTTGTTTGTATTTTTGGAACGCTTGTAGAGTCGCATATTTTTGATTTTAGTTTGGCGACTACAAATTTAAGCGATTCTCAAGCATTTTAAAATTTAAATGTTTCGGATAGTTGTGATTTGAAATTTTTTAATCATTAAGTAATGTCAAGAGTCAGTGTCAAAAATAATAAAAATCACAGATTTTTTGTTCTTTGGACTCTGGGCTCCAGCTCCAAACTCTGGCCTCCGGACTTTTTTCTTCTGCTCTTCTCAAAAAAAAAGCCCTTTTTACAGGGCTTTAAAATTTATTGTAATGGTGTAATAACCTCAA
>CAZOHR010000606.1:0-1533 GCA_964579045.1 uncultured Bacteroidales bacterium
AAGACTCGTCGGCCGATTTGTAGAGAATGTTTTTACCGCTATTGTGGCTTATCTGATTGTCGATATTTGTTTTGAACTTGTTCAAGAAAGGATGTAAATATATTGTTGCAAAGGTAGAATAAAAGGGATGTTAATTTATTTATTTATTTATTTTCTGACTTCTTTTTCCAATCATTAACAGTGATTGAAAATAATACAATTGCTTCTGCTAAAGGACTATATTCCATATCTACAAATCTAATGTCATAGAAAATTTCATTGTTTTTGTCAATTTTTCTGGCTCCAATTTCAAGAAGATTTTCAATTTGTTTTGCGGTTTTATAATCTTCAGCTATTCTCGCGCATGCAATAGCAAAAACATTAGAGGGTATTCCATATCCAGCCAGTAAAGGACCTGAATCGATATCTCCATAACTAGTTTCAGAGTTTCCTTTCCGTTCTTTAAAGAGTCTGAAAGCGCCATAGTTATCACTAAAGTGTTCAAAGTAACTATTATATAATTCGATGGCGAAAGCTTCGTCAAATCTCGAAATGAAAATGATATTCCATGCAGTCATTGAGCCTCGTGGTTCTTCCTCGGGTTTCCCAGTTTGAGAATTAATAGTAGAATATAGCAGCCCAGTAGTATTTTCAATGTACTTCTCTTTCATTAGATTAACCCAGCTGTCGCAAATTGCTTTATAATTGCTACTGGTGTTGTCAGAATGTAGATACAAAGAAGCGAGAGCTACAGTATTATCAGAAATCCATATTGAGCCGGGATATGACTCCAGATTCATGCATTTCGATTCTCCATATCGCATAGCTAAAGATCTGGAGATAAGGTCGTTTAATCTGTTATAGCAAGAGTCTTTGAAACAGGAACGATAACATCCGAGCATCATGTTCAAGTGCCCTAGGTATAACACTGAATAATTAGGTATATAATTGTTTTGTAAAGTGCTGCTATCCACACCAAAACTGGAACATATTTCTGAAGACAATACTTTTTCAATCATTGTTTTCATCATACTTTTGAATCTAACTTCAGACGAATTCGTTTCTTTGCAGATGTTGGTCAAAGCATAGGTCGTGTATGAATAAGAGAATAATACCCACTCTTTATTGTTTTCTATTGCTATTTCTCCAGCGTTTTTTACCGAACCGCATAGCTTTCTTTCAAGGAAATTCAATCGTTTAAGATTCTCATGTTCAGAGATATTGTTTTTTAGTAATTTGATTTGTGAAGAATCCAGTTGGTTGGAGAACTTGTTGTCTAAATCGTAGACTCCTATAGTTGTATTGTTTTCTGATTGTTTAGGGTATTTGTATTTTACCCAGTTTAATATTGAAAATGCTGAAATTACAGTCAGAGCAATAATGAGAGTTAAAATATATTTGTTTCTTTTAATCATTATTATCTTCGCAGTTTTTGTAAAGTAACGGTAATTTATTTTTAATTGTTGTGTAATGTTAGGCTGTTTTATGCTAAGATTTTTTTATCTTCTCACAAATCACTACTCCTTCATATTCTCCACAGCCCTATTAAGATAA
>CAZOHR010000607.1:0-1531 GCA_964579045.1 uncultured Bacteroidales bacterium
ATATCTAATATTTTTAAAGAAAAGGAACTCGAAATAAATTCAGTATGTAAGGAATCCTTACTAACTGCAAGCGACGGGAAAAAGTACCGAACAAAGCATTACAATCTGGATGTTATTATTTCTGTTGGATATAGGGTAAAATCTCTTCGTGGCACACAATTTCGCATCTGGGCAAACAAAGTATTGAAAGCCTATTTGTTAAAAGGTTATTCAGTAAACAATAGATTTGAACGTATAGAAAGTGAGGTCAATCAAATTAAAAAAAAACTATCGGAAATAGATGTTAAGATTTCAACTAGCCTTCCTCCAAACGAAGGCATTTTTTACGAAGGCCAAGTTTTCGATGCATATATTTTAGCTTGCGACATTATTAAAACTGCTAAAAAGTCAATTATTCTGATTGATAATTATATTGACGAAAGTGTTCTCATACTTTTGACAAAAAGACAGGAAAACGTTTGCGCAACAGTTTTCACAAAATCAATCTCAAGACAGCTCGAACTCGACATAAAAAAACACAATCAACAATATCCGGCAATAGAGGTGAAAATATTTACCAAATCCCACGATAGGTTCTTAATTATTGATAACACAACAGTTTATCATATTGGAGCATCAATCAAAGACTTAGGTAAGAATTGGGTTGCGTTTGCAAAAATGGATTTAAAAAGCTTTGACATGATTAATAAACTTGGAATGTAAATGAAATCGTAAGCGTCGATTTCGGTCTTTGGGTAGTAGTCTTTCCGCTTGGAATTCAAGTAGTTTTTGGGGAAAACTTCGCTACCATCGAATGTCCTGCCCCAAAAAATGTTTGTCTTCATGCAGAACAACAAGTGGTTGAGTTAAATTTAAATTCGAGAAGTATATTTACTATTTTTGAATGATGCAATCATGCGGGTGCGGGTTCGAGCAGTTTCAAAAGTTGTTGAAAATTTTTCTATTTTCTAATATTAAAACTATGTGGAAAAAAACATTTCGATTATTCTTTTATTTGAATGTTGCTTTATTATTGTTTTTAGTCATTTTAATACTTGCTGCTTTTTTTCAATATGCTGCATTTGTTGAAATGGTTTTCCTTGATGAAACTGCTCAAATCATTAGACTTATTATTTCTATCCCTTTGTTTGCATTATGGATTTATTGTTTAACTATATGGAGTAAACACGACAAATCTATAAAGCATTTAATGCTATTATTCTTTTTAATGTCTTTATATGTGCCTGTTTTTTATTATAAAGCAATTAAAAATAGTTGGGTTTAGATGATTTCTCCGTTGGCGCGGATTTGTAATTACTACTGTTCGAAACCTTAAAACTAGGCTTAATTTTTACGAGCCGAAATGTTACAAATTAAGGGATTAACAGTATCCGAAGCGACGTGTGCGGGCCATGGTAAAACGGCGGGAAGAACAGGCAGTGAGAGGCAAACAAATAGAATTGTGTCGAGGCGATATATCGTTTCTAAAACAAATACTGAAATGGGCAAAGGTGTTGGCATTTGTTTTAGGCCAAGGTCGACGTACAATTCT
>CAZOHR010000608.1:0-1520 GCA_964579045.1 uncultured Bacteroidales bacterium
ATAAATTGTTCTTTTGCCCAAGTTCAATTAATTTACCAAGGGTTGCCTTATAATAGTTACCATTAATCCCTTTACGTATTAAAAATAAAATGAGTTCAGCTTCAAGTCTACCTGAAGCCAACGAAACTTTACCTAACTCAGAAGTAAAATCATGAGATTCAAGCAGCAAACTATAGAACTTCTCACCATCGGATGAATCCCCTTTGTACATCTTTTTAATAATTTAAATTTTAACTAAGCATATAACAAATTCCTGTATGTGTATCAATTAACCAAAACGATGTAAATGCAGGCGACGATTCTTTAAAAATAATACTGAATCCTCCCTTTGTTATTTCATTAGCTCCCCTCATTAATTATTTTTTTCGCTTTCTAAGATATCTCTTTCATTTCTTAAAGAATCACTAGTTTTTCATTGAAACACTACTGGGAGATCGTTGCTTTGAAAGTACTCTACATTTTGCTAGGTAATGGTGGCCGTTTGGCTCACTATTTTTGTCATTTATCGGAGGCTAGGAACTACGGTAAGAGAACAACGCGAAACCCTATATAAGTACGGTGGTTGTCAGGGATGATATAGTTGCGAAGCGCAGATCGGCAATCCTGAGCAAAATTGCTCGAACATCCGCCACGAATCACTCGGTGCGAACCCGTATCAGCACCTGCAGGATTGGTTTGTGTGGAAGTAGTATAATCACCATACCAATCGCTACACCATTCAAATACATTGCCGTGCATATCATGCAAACCATAAGCATTAGCCGGGTATGAGCCAACAGCTTGGGTTTTGCCAGGATAGGTTGTATCGGTATTTGTGCAAGTGCCGTATGGTGATGCCCAATAGTAATTGGCTTGTAGATTTGTCAAACAACTTCCTGTATGAAAGGGTGTCGCAGTAGTAGCTCTGCATGCATATTCCCACTCTGCTTCGGTTGGCAGACGACCACCAACGTATCTGGCAAACTCGGTAGCTCCGTACCACGTTACTTCAATTATAGGATTGTTTTCGTAACCTAAAGCAGGAACCCATTCCCCGCCTGTGTAATGTAGACCCCAGTCGTAATTTCCACTGCTAACGTATATCAATTCTTCCGTAGGATATTCTCCTGCTGCATATAGTCCATTAATGCCAATGGTTTGGGCATTCAAAAATGCTGCAAATTGTGCATTGGTAATTTCATATTTGCTCATTCTAAAATCGCTAAGCTCTATTTGATGTTGGGTTTCATTATTCCCACGATATACTTCTGTGATAGGGCTACCCATCGTAAATGTGCCTGCTGGTATATTTACAAGTGTAAGATTGAGTGGGTTAATAATAGTATTTGGGTCTTTTTTGCAGCTTCCAAAAAATAATGCTACTGACAGGGCTAAAGTAAAAATGCTTAAATATGATTTTTTCATAGATTCATCCATTTATTGTTTAATAAATCTTGTTGGTTCTGTTATTAATCCATTGTTTATCTTGAAAAATTACTTAAGAAGCTGCAGAATGGATATATTTAATTCGTAAACTTTAT
>CAZOHR010000609.1:0-1519 GCA_964579045.1 uncultured Bacteroidales bacterium
CTTGACTGTGGGTAATTGGTTGCAAAGGTTTCCCAACTTTCTTTAACAGTCCCTGGCATTGTTCGCCAAAACCTAATACATTTTTGATTGATATTCATTTTTGAATACTGGCGGCTGGTTCTTGGTGTGCGATTTCGCTGCCCTGGCATCATTGTTTCACCAAATGCGCTTTTGATGAATGTGAAACCGAAATGCTTTTTTTTAATTGGCTCCTGCTCTTCGCTATATTTAATCCGTGCCATGATGCAAAACTATGAAAAAAAACAGCCGATTGTTTTGGACGCAACAACCGGCTGTATAAAATGAAAAAGCCAAATATTAAGAAAAGAAAAATTCAGCCTTGAAACAATTATAATGAAAACTTGCAAAACTTGAAGCTCCGGCCAAAGTAATTGAATCTTCATAAAAGAAAATATGTTGAAGATATGCAGTACTGAATGACATCCGGGCGCGGGTGCCAAACCAAATGTAACTACCATTTGGAGATATTTTTAACTGGTATTTTTTCCAAATCCTGTCAGGGATTGACGAAACTAATAAAGCTTTTTCTTCTGTCATGATAATGATTTTTAATGATGAAACTGGATCTGTTAAATGGATGAATTTGTAAGGAAACCGCCCATAGTGTAAGTAATTTGATTGGGCACGGTTTGAAATGGTTTATCGATTTCGGTAAAACTGGCGCGAAATGAATCTGCCTCAGACCTGGTAGAAAACAACCTGCATTCAAGGATTTGATTGCCTTTAAAAATAGTGATTCTGATTTTCATTTCTGTTGGCTTTGAGGTGGTAAAACTTTAAAATCGGCTGGGCGGTGCATTAATAAATTAGCTTGATGAAAACAGGTTTCCACAAATTCAGACCTGTTTCTAAAAGCATTACAAAATTCATTAATGACGGGTTCTTTAGTTTCTGCCCATTTCCCATCAAAAACCTGAAAAACAAATAAATCGACATGACCGGAAAAATGAAAAAAAGCATCATTTCCGCTTACTTGTAATTCTTGGCATTTTTCGCCAAACACTAAAAACATTTCTTGTATTTCCATGATGTTAAATTTATGTTCCACGTGGAACGTTAATAAATTGTAAAACAGGAAGTTACAAGCAATAAACGACAAATAATATGACAGATATCATCTTTTGGAAAATATGTTGTAAAACATGTTTTTGAATAAAATGAGAAAGTACTTAACAAAAATCTGTAACTGAAGCTTTGAGCAGAAATAAAAAAACCGGCTTTGAAATGAATCAAGGCCGGTTTTAATGCTTGAATTGACTGAAAAAATCAGGCGGCAACAATACCGCTGACCTGGCTCGCAGTACCTTCCTGTCCGGTGGTGCTGTTTACGGCAACCACTTTAACAAATACTTTCTGACCTTCCAAACCTACAGAACCAAATTTGGCTTCATAAGCGGCTTTCAGGTTTACAGGGGTCGCGGCCAAAGGTGCCAAAATTGATATCAAACGGTATTCCGATTTAACAAAGGATTTACCGGCAGATACTGGAACGCATGCC
>CAZOHR010000610.1:0-1514 GCA_964579045.1 uncultured Bacteroidales bacterium
TCGAAAACAATGGAATAGTCCCTATTATTGATATAAATTGTGGAAAAGCCATAACCAGTATTTTGTTTTAAGCAAAGATAAAATATTTTCTCGTTTGAAGAAAAATGTAGGATCCAGAAACCTAAAAAAGCAAAATATTTTTTGTATTCCAAACCGTTTTGCATATCTTTGCAACTCGAATAATTTGTATGAAGCATTTTTATAAAATTTTGATAGTATTTGTCGTTTTGATAACTGTATTTTCATGCGGCAGTCACACGAGCGGTGATAACAAAATTACTATCTTTCACGCAGGAAGTCTTTCTGTGCCGTTTAAAATTGTAATCGAAGAATTTAAAAAGGAAAATCCAGATGTGGAAATTTTTGCCGAATCATCTGGTAGTTTGGATGCAGCGCGTAAAATTACTGATCTGAAAAAAGATTGTGACATTTTGGCTGTTGCAGATTTTTTGGTTATTGACAATTTGATTATTCCTGAATTTGCTTCGTGGAATTTTGTTTTTGCATCAAACGAAATGATTATTGCTTATACTGATAAATCACGCTATGCTGCGGATATTAACTCGGATAATTGGCAAGAAATATTACTTAAAGACGATGTTTATCTGGGCCGTTCCGAACCAAATGCTGATCCTTGTGGTTACCGCTCAGTTTTTGTTTTCGAACTTGCTGAAAAATACCTTGAATCTGATAATCTTGCAGAAAAGTTGCTTTCTAAAAAAAATACTGTTATCCGCCCAAAAGAAGTTGATCTGTTATCTCTTCTCGAAACTGGCAATATTGATTATTTGATGATTTACAAATCGGTCGCCTTACAGCATAATCTAAAATTCGTCGAGCTTCCAGATGAAATAAATCTTAGTAATCCCAAGTTTGAAGACTCTTATAATTCGGTTAGCATGAAAATTAATGGCGACGAACCAGGAAAAGAGGCTGTAATAACAGGCTCATCAATTCTATATAGTTTCACTATTCCTGCAAATTCAAAAAACTTTGAACTAGCGTTAAAATTCGCTGTATTCTTGTCTAATCCCGAAAAAGGAGGGAAGATTCTGAAAGAAAACGGAATGGGAGTGACAAACTATTGTTCAGATGTGTATATAGCAAAATTACCTAAAGAATTAAGTCAAAATCTATAATCAAACTATGAAAAGCATTTGTAATAAACTGACATTTAGCGAGTTGCGAAATTTGGCACTTCGATTATCAATAGTCTTAATTGTTTTCTCAATTGGGTTTCTCACCTTCCTTAACTCCTGCAAACCAGAGCCAGAACCTTTGAAACCAGAAATTAGCCTTGTTTTTGATTCAGGAATGACTCAAGACGGTGACACTGTTGCTGTAGGCGCTCCTTTGAAATTTAAAATTGTTGTAAGCGGTCTTGAAGCAAATATTACGAATTTTACTGTAAAGAAGGTTTATGATGGAATAACTAAAACTGTCATGGATTCTGGTCTGAACTCTGCTGGTTTTACTCTAAACAAAACATTTTATCAAAGTGTAGAAGAAGATGT
>CAZOHR010000611.1:0-1512 GCA_964579045.1 uncultured Bacteroidales bacterium
TAATTATATATTATTTATATGTGTATTCTTTGCATTTTATAATGAATGCCAACGTCTCGCAAATACACGCAGGGCGGGAGTTAACCGATGAACTTCCTACGAAGATTTGCTTTTCAAATACCGATTTCCTGTCAACAAAGCGGAAACCCCCGACTTGCGGGTATTTTGCTGTTATAAGCATGGTCTTTTTTTCAATGGCTATCTACTGTAATGACGATACTGGGAAAAATTTATATCTATTTTTGGTAAACCAATTTTTGTCGTAATCATTTGCAAATTGCATGAACGTATCGTCAATGGATTGTAATACAGTTTCATCAAATGTTGGATAAAGCAAATGCTTTGTCAAGGCCTCTTTAAAACTATTAACAATATAACCAATTCTTGTTGCACCTAATTCATCAAATTCCTTTCCAACTTGAAGAAAAAGAGCATTTGCTTGTGCAAATACAAGAAAGAAAAGAGGATCTTCAATTGGACCATAATTATTTTCATATGATTGCATTAAATCATCAAGATTATTTGCAACAATAAGAAAGTCTTTTGCATCAAATTCATTTTTTGAAAAGGCCACAGATAGTTTTATGGTTTCCTCAAAAAATTTATCAAATGAAGTTGAGTCTCTCCATAATTGCTTATTTTTCTCCCAAATGCTCATAGATATTATAATGTAAGTTAAAAATTAGTAAATCCATTATTTTTTTTGAAATATTAGATGCATTATAAAAAACAATAAACTAGCACCTTATCCCTTTGCGTTTGCACTTTGTGCACTCATAAATATCAATCTTCTCAAATAAACCAGCACGGTTTCTAACAAAAGGATTACTGCTATTCGGACATCCAAGGTCTTCGCACCAATATCTATCACAGTTTTTACAATAATATACTTTTTCTTTGCTACCACAGGCAGGACATGAACGTGTTTCCATTTTAAACCTCCTACATTTAAGTTATTAATAATTACGCTGTACCTTATTTACGCACTTAGATGGCACAGGTCTGTCAGGATGAAATCCCTGATCACTTGAATATAAAGTACAACTTGCTTTTTTATGGTCACTTGACCATATTTTGCAATGAGAGCAATCAGCACAGCGATCTCCAGATTTAATTGTTGACATGTTTTTCTCCTTTCTTACTTATTATTATATAATTTATAACTTTTGGTATACTGCTCTGGATAGATATAGAGCTTATTATAATTTTCTTCCCTTTTAAGAAAATCTTTAACTTTTTCAATGAGTTTTGGATCATCATTCTTATATTCCGAATCAAAATGAATTCCAATCCTCGCTAATTCTTTATCACTTCTAAAGTTTTCAGGATTCCAGACAGTCAAACGACCAGGATACAATTTAGCGACTTCAAAAATTTCTACGGCAATTTTTCTAATTTTTTCTTCATCCATTGAGTTCATAATTTCAAATTTTAGGTTCTACATTTTAGACTTGCTTATAACTTGTTAATCCCCCGAAGTTCTTATACTTTTTTACAATTTTACAATTGGTA
>CAZOHR010000612.1:0-1512 GCA_964579045.1 uncultured Bacteroidales bacterium
TGCTCGTTGAACTGTGTATGAAGGTGCATTAATGGTTTTTTGTAATCCATCAATCCATGAATCCACATTTTAGCAGGAGAGAAAGTATGCATCCAGGTAATTAAACCGATACATTTTGTATCTCCGTTTGCTGCGCGCATAATCTCTGCAATTTCAGACGACGAATTCGCAGTTCCTTTATAGACAATTTTTACAGGCAAATTGCCTGATTCGTTCAATCCTTTTACCATTTCGTTTGAGTGTGCATCGACTTTTACGACCGCATCACCTCCGTACAGCAGCTGTGCTCCAGTTACAAACCAGACTTCATACTGTTCTAAAAATGTGTTTGCCATGATTTAGACTTTAATTTGTGATGTTTAATAGTAATAATAATCTGTATTAATAATAGTATTTTGTACTTTTAATAGTTACTATCAAGGGAATTTGACGATCCGTTCGTTCCGCATTCCTGTTTCAACAGTTTTGAATTGGTAATAAAAAGCCCCTTTTTTTGATTCCTTAGTGTTTTTTATATTCAAGCGTTCCAATATGCCCAGTGAAAGCACTTTTTTCCTAAAATTCCCTGGGTCAAATGTTTTCTGAAATATCGCCTGGTAAAGATTTCTAAGTTGAATCAATGTAAACATTTCAGGAAGTAATTCTTTCCCTGTCAAATCGATACTTGATTTTTGCTGGAGTAGTGAAAGGGCGTTTGTAACAATCTCATTATGGTCAAAAATTAACGGAGGTAATTTGGTAATGGGCCACCAATGAGCACCATTTTCCCGAACCAGATCCTTATCATGAATATCGATACGGATAAGGGCCACGAAAGTCATGCTAATCACCCGGGCCCCGGGGTCCCTGTCGGGTTTTGAAAAAGCAGTTGCTTGTTCTAAAAATATGTCTTTCAGTCCGGTGGTTTGCAAAAGAACACGCCGTGCGGCTTCCTCCATTGATTCATTTTCATGAACAAATCCACCCATCAGCGACCACTTACCTTGAAAAGGTTCAAATCCGCGGGGATAGAGCAGTAACTTTAGCTCCCCATCTTCGTACCCGAAAATTGAACAGTCGACTGCAACATAGTGCTTTGGGTGTTGTTTATATAATTCAGCAAGCATTAAAATGGCATTTTCTCCTTCCATTCCTTTGTAGTTAATTTAATGCAAATTTATAAAAGTATTAGTTACTTGTATTAAATTTGGAAATAATCGTATTTAATTCACGGAAACCGATTTTAAAACCATTCCAAATGAATAAATTTTCAAAACTTTCCTATTAATGTTGTATATTTGTTATGTGCGTAATGTCATATGCTTTGACACTTTAAAATTTGGTTTCTTTTTATGTTACTTACTTGAAAATTAACAACTAAAAAATTTAAGTTATGACTACCGGAAAAGTTTTATTGGGTGTTTTGGCAGGTGTTGCTGCCGGAGCTATATTGGGAATTTTATTTGCCCCGGATAAGGGGTACGAGACCCGAAAGAAAATTGCAAAATCTGGCAAGGATCTTACCGACAACAT
>CAZOHR010000613.1:0-1504 GCA_964579045.1 uncultured Bacteroidales bacterium
GTCATGCAGCAGCATTTAATATTATTAAATCCACCGAGTTAATTGAAGAAGAGAGCCTAATTAAATCGCCTTCTGGCAAGGATTGTATTTATGCTTTCGAGTTTAAAGATGGCGGTTTTGTTTTGGTAAGTGCTGATAAAAGGGCATATCCAGTATTAGCGTATTCATTCGATGACGAATTTGACATCAACAATATGGCACCTGGCAACCGCTTATGGCTAGATAAATATCTTGAACAATTCGATATCATTGAGGCAAACTCGATTGAAGTCACTCCTGAACTTAAAGCAGCATGGGAAAGCTACTCAAATAACGACATTACAAGTCTTGGTCAAATTAAAGGAGTATCTCCTTTGTTAACTACAAAGTGGAATCAAGATGATCCTTACAATTACTATTGCCCTTATCATAGTGCTGGCCCTGGTGATAGAGTATATGCTGGATGTGTTGCAACAGCTATGGCTCAGGTAATGAAATTCTGGAATTATCCAGAAACGGGCCGAGGTACAGGTGATTATTTCTGGGGTGACTATTTTACAGTTGACTTTGGCGCAACAACTTATGATTGGGATTCTATGACAAATTCTATCAATACTTTAAGCCGCAATTCAATTGCAGAACTAATTTTTCATTGTGCAGTATCTGTAGATATGAATTTCAGTCACACTGGGTCAGGCTCTTCAATTACAAATGCATTTTTTGCATTAAAGCAAAATTTTCGCTACAGAGCAGGTGTTAAAGAAATTGACAAAGGTGATGTTGAAGACTTTGAATGGAAATTGCTCTTAAAAGAAGACCTAGATAAAGGACACCCGATTTTATATAGAGGTACAGATGATGGTGGAAACGGCCATGCATTTGTATGCGATGGTTATACAGACACAACCTATTTTCATTTTAACTGGGGTTGGGGTGGTTATGGAAACGGCAACTATTATCTTGATAATATAAACCCACAAATGGATTTCCATTGGGGTCAAGGAGCATTATTTAATCTTACTCCAAACTACGCAGAATATTGCAGTAGCATGGTTTACGACCAACCACAATGGTCTTTTGGTGATGGAAGTGGACCAAATCTATATTTTAACGAAACAAGCTGTGAATGGTTAATTTCTTTAAGCGACCACGATTTCGACTTTGTAAAAATATACTTTACCAACTACGACTTGCTCGAAGGAGATATTTTAACTTTTTACGATGGAAATACTACAGATTCACCAGTAATTGGAACATATACTTCGGCAACAGCTCCGTCTGAAATTATTAGTTACGCTCACGAAATCCTAGTTACCTTTACTTCAAACTCAGAAGGTCAGGCTGATGGTTGGGAACTTACTTACGAAACCGTTGTTCTGGGCGTAAATGATCAAAACATTGAAAATATTACCATTTTCCCGAACCCAACATCAGATTTGGTTTCAATTATAGGTATGCAATCACCTGCTACTGTTTCTGTTGTCGACATGAGCGGTAGAGTTGTGATTTCGATAAATGATTTTGA